>DASQLL010000374.1:0-25888 GCA_035630035.1 Pyrinomonadaceae bacterium
TTCCTCGTAGTATGCCATTTACGATTCCTCTCTATTGCGGATTTCGGATTGCGGAATGCGGATTGAAGAAATAGTATCATCGCTTCTACTAAATCCGCATTCCGCAATCCGAAATCCGCAATTTCTATGTCGCGTCCCGCCGTAATCGTCATGATAAAAGTCCCGCGCGCGGGCTTCGTCAAAACTCGCCTCACACCGGCTCTGTCGGACGCGGACGCCGCCGCGCTCGCCGTGTGTTTGGCGCAGGACGCCGTAAACAGCGCGAGCCGGGTGGCGAGCGAAGTCATCATCGCTTACGCCCCCTCGGACGGGCGCGACATGCTCGAAGCATCTCTACCGAACGGCCTGCACTGGTTGGAGCAGCGCGGTCGAGACCTCGGAGAGCGACTCGAAGCGATCACCGTTCAGGCTTTTGAAATGGGCTTCGGCCCGCTCGTCTTCATCGGCGCGGACAGCCCGACGCTTCCGCCCGTCTTCATCGCCACGGCAATCCGTTCGCTCGCAGCCGCCGAGTCCGACATCGCGCTGGGGCCGACGGAAGACGGCGGCTTCTATCTCGTCGGCCTGCGAATACATGCGCGCGGCATCTTCCGACATATCGCTTGGAGCACTTCCGAAGCCTACGCACAGACGGCTCGCAACGCCGCGCGGCTTGGCCTGCGACTGCTCGAACTCCCGCTCTGGTACGACGTGGACACGCCCTCCGATCTGCAACGCCTGCGCGCCGAACTCTCCGCAGACGAAGAAGCGCGACTGCGTGCGCCCGCCACTTATCAATGGCTGCGGGGGAAATGATGAATGCGGAATGATGAATTAAGACAGCCTGCCTTTCATTCATCATTCATCATTCCGCATTCATCATTTCCCCTCATACATGCGTCCGAGCCTGCGCGGGTGTACGCCGAGCCAGTAGAGGGTTTGCAGCACAGACCAGCGCGCGAAGGTGAGCGCGAAGCTGCGGCCTTCAAAACGTCTCGAAGAGGTGACGACCGTCGCCCGCACGTGCGCCATGCGGCCCGCGCGCCTGAGCCGCCGCACCAAATCCAAATCCTCGAAGATGGGGAAAGGCTTGAAGCCGCCGATGCGCTCGTATATTTCGCGCCGCACGAAGATGCCGGAGTCGCCGTAGCACAGTCCGAGCATTCGCAAGCGCGGGTAGAGCCACGTCAGAAAGCGCGCCGCCGCGCGTCCTCCGCCGAACAGCACGCGGAAGTTGCCGCCGACAACTCGCGCGTCGCTCAAAGCTTCGGCGATCATCTCCGCCGCGCCGTGCGGAGGAAAAGTGTCCGCGTGCAGAAACCAGAAGACTTGGCCGCGCGCGGCGCAAGCCCCCGCGTGCATCTGAAGCCCGCGCCCACGCCCGCACTCGACGACGCGCGCGCCGCGCCCGCACGAGATTTCGACAGTCGCGTCAACGCTCCCGCCGTCAACGACGATCACCTCGACGCTCCCGCGCAACGCCCTTACGGCGTCGAGCGTCGCGCCGATTGAATGCGCCTCGTTTAAGGCCGGGATGATTATCGAAAGCGACGGTCGCCCCGCTTCTTCTGTATCGCTTTTCACTTGAGTGTAATGTGAATAGGACTCACCGCAGAGGCGCAGAGGACGCGGAGGGGGCGCAGAGACTTGTGTGTAACTCAACCTCTGCGCGAACTCTGCGTCCTCTGCGCCTGCGGCGGTGAACTGCCTCTCTCACTGCACTCAACTGAAAATTGCTCTACGCTCATTCTCTTATAGTATCAAGGCAGCAAGTGATTTTTGGCGACGGGCAGAGCCGCGCGCGCGGGTCGCCCATCTCCGGGCAGAGTCCACGTCGGGCGCTGCTCGACGAAAGGCATCTTGAGAACTTCCGCGAGCGTGACCTCTTCGGCCCGGCGGTACGCGGGCACGCCGATTGTGATCTCGTCCTGCGGCACGTTCAGTCGGAGCGTTCCGTGCAGCCAGTCCCAAACGGTCAGCCCGCTCGACCAGTTCGAGTCCGTCTCTTCGCGAACGATGGAATGATGTATGCCGTGCATGCGCGGCGTGACGACGAGAAGGTTCAGCTTGCGCTCGATCTCGAAGGGCAAGCGCACGTTCGAGTGGTGGAACAGAACCGAGAGCAGAAGAAGCGTCTGCCACACGGAGAGCGAGAGCGGCGAGACGCCTATCAACGCGACCTGCGCCGCGCGCCAGAGGGTCGAGATCGAAAGCTCGCCGAAGTGAAAGCGCAGCGCGGTCGAGGCGTCCAGATCGAGGTCAACGTGGTGCGCGACGTGGAAACGCCATAGGAAGGGAACTCGGTGCGTCAGCACGTGCCACAAGTAAAGCGTGTAATCCAGAAGGACGACGGCCAGCGCCGTCTCCATCCAAAGCGGAAGCCGCGCGAGCTTGACTAGGCCCCACCCGCGCCTCTCCACAAGCTTCGTGAGCGGCTCGACGACTGGCCGCTCGACTAATTGAAGCGCCGCCGCCCCGGCGACGGCCACGGCGAGATTGCGCGCCTCGCGCGTGCCCTTAGGCTCGACTGTGCGCCTGAGCGGGCGGCGACGCTCAGCCAACCACAGAAGCCCGAACGCACCGGCCACGAGCGACGCGCTCAACCACGACGGCACACGACGTTCCTTCATAAAGCACCCCTCGACGCTTGACGAAAAGCCTTCAACCGCTTCGGCGGTTGGCGCACACATTACTCGGCTATGGCATGCTGCGAATCGAACCGTGATTTTATAGACAGCACTCTAGCATATACAATCGGGCGAGCCTGAAGACATCCGTGGCGCTAAATTAAATCCGGCTACGACCGGCAGCAAACATCTCGAAATGACTAAAAGAGTCGGCCAATCAAATTCCGCCCTTGTCTTCGTCTACAACGCCGACAGCGGTCTCTTCAACGCGCTGGCCGACATCGCGCACAAAGCCCTCTCGCCGCAGACTTATCAATGCAATCTCTGCGCGCTCACGCACTCCGCGTTCGGGATGCGTAAGGACTGGAAGCGATTTCTCGAAACGCTCGACGTGCCCTTGGAGTTTTTGCACGCAGACGAGTTGACCGGGCTACACGGCGTTACGGGCGTGCCGCTGCCTGCCATCTTCAAAAGGGAAGGCGAAAGACTGAAGCTCTGGATCAACGCCGATGCGATCAACGCCTGCCGGACGACGGACGACTTGAAGCGACTCATCCGTGAAAAACTCGCGGACGCGGCAGGGCGTTGAGTTATGAGAGATCGGACGGAGGAATCAGGACGGATGGCTGCTGACGAACAAGTGATACTCGTTGACGAGCAAGACCGCGAGCTGGGCGCGAGCGATAAGCTGCGCGCGCACGTCGAAGGGGCTTTGCACCGCGCGTTCTCGGTGTTCATCTTCGACCGCGCCGGGCGGCTTCTGTTGCAGCGGCGCGCGCGAGAGAAGTATCACTCCGGCGGCCTTTGGTCGAACACGTGCTGCGGCCACCCACGCCCCGGCGAAGAGACGGCGGCAGCCGCGCACAGGCGTCTGCGCGAAGAGATGAACGTCGCTTGCGAGCTGCGCGAGGCGTTCGGCTTCGTCTACCGCGCCGAGTTAGACAACGCCCTCGTCGAGCACGAGTACGACCACGTCTTCGTCGGCGAGCTGGAAGGCTCGCCCGCGCCCGACCCGTCCGAGGTCGAAGAGTGGAAGTGGATAGACATGGACGAGCTGCGGCGCGAGCTGCGCGACGAGCCGTCGCGCTACAGCTACTGGCTGAAGTCGGTCGTCGAGGGCGACGGTTGGCACAAGCTAGTCGCGCCCTCGCTCGCAGAGTGATGACCGCGAAAGAGAGAGTAATGGCTGAACAAGAACGGAAGAAAATACGCTGGTCTGTCGCGTGGGCCGACGCGCGTGAGTTGATTTGGGCGCACCGCAGGCGACTTGCGTTGGGCGCGGTGCTGATGGTCACGAATCAGGCCATGGGGCTTGTGCTGCCGGCTTCGACCAAGTATCTGATTGACGAGGTGATCGGCAAGGGGCGCACGGATTTGCTCTGGCGGATTGCGCTCGCGGCGGGCGCGGCGACGCTCGTGCAGGCCGTCACGTCCTTCAGCCTGTCGCAGGTCTTGGGCGTCGCGGCGCAGCGCGCCATAACGGAGATGCGTAAGAAGGTGCAGGCGCAGATCGCGCGCCTGCCCGTCAGCTACTTCGACTCGACGCAGACCGGCAAGCTCATCTCGCGGATAATGAACGACGCCGAGGGCATACGCAATCTGGTCGGCACGGGCCTCGTGCAGCTCGCGGGCAGCTTCATCACGGCGGTTGTCGCGCTGTGCGTTCTGTTCTGGCTCAACTGGCGTCTGACCTCGATCACGATACTCGTGCTCGCGGCCTTCGGCGGCGCGCTCTCTTTCGCGTTCACGCGCCTGCGTCCGCTGTTCCGCGAGCGAGGCGAGATAACGGCGCAGCTCACGGGGCGTTTGGCGGAATCTCTGGGCGGCATACGCATCGTCAAAGCCTACACGGCTGAGAAGCGCGAGGAGCTTACGTTCGCGCGCGGCGCGCACAAGCTGTTCCGCAACATCGCGAAATCAATGACGGGCGTCTCCGCCACGACCGCTTTCTCTTCGCTCGTCATCGGCGCGGTCGGCGTCGTGATGATTCTGGTCGGCGGGCGTTCGGTCGTGTCGGGCGCGATGACGCTCGGCGACCTGTTCATGTACGTTCTGTTCACGGGCCTGATGGCGATGCCGCTCATCCAGTTCGCGGCGATAGGGACGCAGATAACCGAAGCCTTCGCGGGACTCGAACGCATACGCGAGGTTCTGAGCATGGCGACCGAGGACGAAGAGGACGCGCGGCGCGCGCCGCTCCCTTTCGTTCAGGGCGAGGTCGAGTTCGACAGCGTGAGCTTCGAGTACAACGCGGACGCGCCGGTTCTAAAGGGAGTCTCCTTCAAAGCCCCGGCAGGCTCTACGACCGCGCTCGTCGGCTCAAGCGGTTCGGGCAAAAGCACGCTCATCAGTCTCGTGATGAACTTCAACCAGCCGCTCGCGGGCACGGTCAGGGTTGACGGCAAAGATTTGCAGACCCTTCGGCTGCGCGACTTCCGCTCGTACCTCGGCGTCGTCATGCAGGACAACTTTCTGTTCGACGGGACGATTGCCGAGAACATCGCCTTCTCCAAACCGCGCGCCACGCGCGAGGAGATCAGGGCCGTCAGCCGCATCGCGCACTGCGAAGAGTTCATCGAAGGCTTCGAGCAGAAGTACGACACAATCGTCGGCGAGCGCGGCGTGAAACTTTCGGGAGGCCAGCGACAGCGCATCGCCATCGCGCGCGCAATACTCGCAGACCCGAAGCTTCTGATACTCGACGAAGCAACGTCGAGCCTCGACAGCGAGAGCGAGGCTTTGATTCAAGACGGCCTGCGCTCGCTCCGGCGCGGGCGCACGACCTTCGTCATCGCGCACAGGCTCTCGACGATTCGCAGCGCCGATCAGATTCTCGTGCTCGAAGCGGGCGAGATAGTCGAGCGCGGCACGCACGAAGAGCTTATCGCTGCCGGCGGGCGTTACAAGCAGCTCTACGACAAGCAGTACAAGTTCGAGCGCGACCAGTTCGTCAACCCCGGCGAGGATTTCACGCCGGAGCCGCCGAAACCTTCCGCGACAGGCGTCGTGCGCTCCGGGTCGAGCGCGCTCTAACAGAGCGTGCGCGCGCAGGTGCGGCGCGCGTTGACGGCGCGAAAACCGATTTGAAATTTCCAAAGGAGGAAACCCAGATGGCCGCAACTCCCCAGACTTACGCCAACCACACGCGCTGGCACGCGCCCTTTCACTTCTTCGTCGTGCCCGTGCTGTTGCTGAACGTGTTTTGGTCGCTCGTCCAACTCTTCCGTGCGCCGGGTTGGAACGAAGCCGAGTGGGCGCTCGTCTCCGTCGCGCTGCTAGTGCTTGCCTTTCTCGCGCGCATCAACCCCTTGCGCGCGCAGGACAGAATCATCCGACTGGAAGAGCAGCTTCGTTACCAGCGACTTTTGCCCGCAGACCTCGCCGCGCGCAGCGCCGAGCTGACTCGCGGCCAGATCATCGCGCTGCGCTTCGCGTCCGACGAAGAGCTGGCGGAACTGATAGCGCGCGTGCTAAGCAAAGAACTGCAAAAGGCCGCCGACATAAAAAAGGCCATCCGGCAGTGGCGCGCGGACACGCATCGCGTGTGAGCTTACCGCGAACGCCGTCCTCGCCAGAGGCTTCGCGGGCGAACGGCACGGCCCAGCGTGCGCGTGTTGACGAAAAGTGATTCTGCTTTGCCGATTTATAGCCGTTTGCAGATGAGTGTAACCGGTATCAAAACGCGACTAAGGTCTAACGCGTGCGAGGACGCATCGGAGCGAGTGCCGGAAGAGAGAAGCGAGGCCGGCGAAGCAACGCCGTCGAAACCGGAATCGAATAAAAAGGTAAAAGCCTCCGCGCGCTGGGCGTGATATATTTGGCCGCAGCTCGTCCGAACAATCCGAAAACAGAGGCGACTTCGAGTCGAAGTCGGTAGAGTTGTGTCTAACGAGCGAGTGGGCTGGCGAAAAAAACTTCTGAGCGTGCCGACGCTGCAAGGCATCGTCATCGGCATCGCGTTCGGCGCCGCCGTCGGCATCGGGGGCTTCACCTTCATCTACGCCAAGGGCTACTCCTACCTCACGAACGACCCCGGCGCGTGCGCCAACTGCCACATCATGCAGGAGCAGTACAGCGGCTGGCTCAAGTCCTCGCACCGCTCGGTCGCCGTCTGCAACGACTGCCACACGCCGCCCGGCACGTTCGGCAAGTACTACACGAAGGCGTCGAACGGCTTCTGGCACTCGTACTACTTCACAACGAACACATTCCACGAGCCGATACGGATAACGGAGCGCAACCGTCGCGTCACGGAGCAGGCTTGCCGCAAGTGCCACGAGGAGATCACGAGCGCGATTGACGCGCACGCGGGCGGCGGCGAGGCCGGCGACGAAGCGGCGCTCTCGTGCATACGCTGTCACCGAAACGTCGGGCACATGCACTGAAAGCACGGGCCGCCGCTTCGGCGAAACATGAGGGTTAAAGTTTATGTCTGAGAATGAAAAGGAAGATGCCGTGAGTCCGGCGGCAGCGCCGGGCCGCAAGCGCAGGGGCGTCAAGCTCTTCATCCTCGCAGCGCTCGTCGCGGCGGTCGCGGTTGTGGCGGGCGTCGCGCTGCTCGTCAACATCATGGAGCGCAAGCAGGAGGCGCGCAACCCCTTCTACCGCGTCGTCGAGCTAACGGACGAGACGGAAGACCCTGCGGTTTGGGGCAAGAACTTCCCTCTGCAATACGACGCATACAGGCGCACCGTTGACCAACAGCGCACGAAGTACGGCGGGAGCGAGGCCGAGCCGCGCACACCAACGCAGGCCGACCCGCGCTCCTTCGTCGCGCAGTCGCGCCTCGAAGAAGACCCGCGCCTCAAAGTTATGTGGGCCGGCTACGCCTTCTCGAAAGACTTCCGCGAGGAGCGCGGCCACGCATACATGCTCGACGACCAGACGTTCACGGAGCGCCAGCAGGTGACGCAGCAGCCGGGCACTTGCATACACTGCCACGGCTCGGTCTACGTGCCCTACAAGAAGCTCGGCGGCGGTGATTTAATGCGCGGGTTTGAGCTGATGAACCAGATGAAGTTCGGCGAGGCGCGCAAACTCGTCAGCCATCCCGTCACGTGCCTCGACTGTCACGACTCGCAGACGATGCAGTTGCGCGTGACGCGCCCCGGCTTCGTCGAGGGCATACGCGCGCTCGCCTCTTCGGACGACCCCGTGCCGCAGATGCCGAGCGTCGAGCGTTGGCGCGCGTCGGGGCGCAAAGGCGCATACGACGTGAACGCGCAGGCGACGCGGCAGGAGATGCGCGCCTTCGTCTGCGGCCAGTGCCACGTCGAATACTATTTCAAGGGGCCGGAGAAGCGTCTGACGTACCCGTGGCTCAAGGGGCTGAAGATAGATCAGATCATGGCCTACTACGACGAGGTCGGGCACAAAGACTGGCAGCACGCCGAGTCGGGCGCGCCCGTGCTTAAAGCGCAGCACCCCGAGTTCGAGATGTGGAATCAGGGCATACACGCGCGCTCTGGGGTAGCGTGCGCCGACTGCCACATGCCCTACACGCGCGTCGGCGCGCTCAAAGTGAGCGACCACCACGTCCGCTCGCCTCTGCTGAACATCAACAACGCGTGCCAGACCTGCCACAAGTGGGCGGAAGAAGAGTTGCGCTTGCGCGTGGAGACGATTCAGGGCCGAACCTTCCGCATGCGAAACCTTGCGATAGACGCGCTCATCCAGCTCATCGGCGACATCAAAGCTGCGCGCGACGCCGGACGCACCGACGAGGAGCTAAAGCAGGCGCGCGACTTCCAGCGCAAGGCGCAGTTCTACCTCGACTTCGTCGAAGCGGAGAACTCGACGGGCTTCCACGCCGGACAGGAGGCCGTGCGAATTTTAGGCGAGTCAATTAACTTTTCGCGGCAGGGGCAGGTCGCCTTGCGCGGCGGCGTCCAGCCCGCGCGCACGACCGCGAACACGACCCCGGCAGTGTTCATGCGAGCAGGTCAGTAGCGGGAGCGACCGGGTGTGCGGATTGCGGATTGAAAGACAGCATCACTGTCTTTCAATCCAAAGCGAAGGATGAGAAAAGGCCGCCCGACTCCTGAGTCGGGCGGCCTTTTGGTAATACTCACTATGCTGGACACTGTTTGAACTTTTTGCCTTCCGCCGGACGGGCATCAGATCATTTCTAACTCCACACTCGAACTTTTTTATCATTAGCCGATGCCGAAATTTCACTACCTGTTTAGGTGGTGACTGGCCCCTCCCGGTTCATCTATTTTGTGCTTGGGCGATTTGAGACGAGCGGGCATAAGGGAGGCGGCGGGGCAAGCGTTAGTCGGAAGATCAGGTTCAAAAAGGAGAGGCGCATGGAGATCAGTGCAACGGCAGAGCATGAATTGGTCTTGAGCACGCCTCCGCAGTTTGCAGTGAGCCAGCCGCTGACGGTTGCCGACGAGGTGGTAAGTGTGCTCTCGGACTTGGGTGTCAGAACGGCTTTCGGACTTTGTGGCGGCGCGGTGGCCGGACTTTACAACTCGCTCCGGCATAGCGATGTCGAGATAATTCACTGCCGTCACGAGGCCGGCTCGGTTTTCGCCGCGACCGAGTATTACTTCGCTTCGGGGCGACCGGCGGTCATCTTCTCGACTTCAGGGCCGGGCATTACGAACGCACTGACCGGACTGTTCGCGGCGCGCTGGGAGGGGGCGAAGCTCATCTTCGTTTCCGCGGCCACACCCACGTCGCAGATCGGTCGTTGGGCCTTTCAGGAGACCTCGGATAGAACGATGCCCACCGAGCTGTTCGCCGCGGGGCCACTGTTTCATTACGCGGTGCGTTTGGAGAGCGCGGAGCAGTTGCCCGAAGTCGCGGCGCAATTGTTTGAGGGGCTTGCGCGGCCCGGCGGTTTCGTGGCGCACGTCAGCATCCCGACGATAGTACAGACCAGCACTAGCACAAGCAGTCTGCCTGCCATCTACGAGAGGCCGCGCGCCAACGAAGCCGAGGCGGAGACTTTGGCGCGTTGCGCCGCGATACTCGGCGAAGAGCGTTTCGCCATCTGGCTCGGTTTCGGTGCGCGCGGCGCTGCCGGAGCGGTTCGTGAGTTGGCCGAGAAAACCGGCGCTGCCGTCATGTGCTCGCCGCGCGCCAAAGGTATCTTCCCCGAAACTCACCCACAGTTTATAGGCAGCACCGGATTCGGCGGGCACGATTCCGTGCTCGACTACATGCGGGAATTTCGGCCCGATAGGATTCTGGTGCTCGGTTCGCGCCTTGGGGAATTCACTTCATTCTGGAGCCACGAATTAGTGCCCGCCAAAGGCTTCATTCACGTTGACATTGATGAGACGGTTTTCGGTGCGGCCTACCCGGATGCCGAGACGCTGCCAGTCCAGTCCGAAGTCGAGTCGTTCGTGAGCGCCATGCTTGATGCGCTGCCGTCGCGCACGGCTTCAGAGGCCGCGCCGAAGCTGCCAAAGCCGTCGGTCGAAAGAACCACACAACGCGACAGCGGGGCAGTTCGTCACGCGGTGTTGATGGACGCGATACAGCGCGTGGTGGTCGAAGGCAGCGACTCGGTCGTGATGACTGAGGCTGGCAACGCCTTCGCGTGGGGAACGCACTCGCTGCGTTTTGATGAGCCGGGAAGATACCGCGTCAGCACCGGCTTCGGTTCGATGGGACACGCCGTGACGGGCGTCTTGGGCGCTGCTATCGGGCGCGGGGGCAAGGCTGTAGCCATCGCCGGGGACGGCGCGATGCTGATGAACAATGAGATCAGCACCGCCGTGCATTACGGCGCTCCCGCCGTGTGGATCGTACTTAACGATTCGGGCTACGGCATGATTGACCACGGCATGCGCTTGCACGGGTATGAGGGTTGGGACATGCAAATCCCTCGCGCGGACTTCGTCTCTATCGCGCGCGCGATGGGCGCTGACGGCGTCGCGGTCGAGCACGAAACCGAGTTAGAGGCGGCGCTGGCGCTCGCAATGTCATCCCCCGTCCCGTTCGTCGTTGATGTGCGAATGGACACGACGAGCGTTCCCCCTTTTGGCGGTCGCGTTCGCAGCCTGCTCGCACAGGGCGTGAAGGGCAAAAAGATTGACGGCTTCGGGGAGCGCGCTTGAAGGGTTATTAAGCTGAGTTGCTAAGAGGCAACTCGGATAAGCGAAACAGGAGAGCTGAGCAGGAGAGGAGTGGAGACATGTCGTTAACTTCCGCGGGAATACGCGCCGTCGCCATCAGCCTACCGGGCATTGTCAGAACCAATGACTATTACCGGGCCAAGTACCCTGAGATAGTTGACGCGGCTGAGCAAAAAATCCTGTCTCGAATTTTCTCGCCCGTCGAGCCGAGCGCCAACACACATCTCTTCGATCAGGAGATGGAGCCTTATCTGAAAGACCCCTTTCGCGGCACCGTCGAGCGACGGCTGCTGGCCCCCGGCGAGACATCTCTGCTGCTTGAGACGCGCGCCGCGCGGGCCGCTCTGGCCGCGGCGAAGATGACGCCGCAGGATGTCGAACTCCTGATCGTCAGCTCCGTCCTGCCCGAACAGGTCGGCCCCGGCAACGCGCCCTTTCTCAGCGCCGAACTCGGTCTGCGAGGCAACGCTTTCAACCTCGAATCAATGTGCTCTAGCGCGGTGCAAGCGATTCATCTGGCATCAACTCTGGTGCGCGCCGGCGAATACCGAAACGCGCTTGTGGTCGTCTCCTGCAACTACTCGCGACACGCGGACGAGGACGACACGCTCTCTTGGTTTCTTGCCGATGCGGCGGGCGCATTCGTTATCGGCAAAGTTCCACAGGGCGAAGGCATTTTGGGCGCAAAAAGCATTCACACGGCTGAGACATGCGGCGCGTTTCGCTACGATTTGGTCAGCGAGCCGAACGGCCAGCCGAGACTTCGTATGCTCGCGGGAAAGAACACGAGCAAACAGTTGCGCGAGAACAACCACACATCAATCCTGCAATGTTGCAAGGGGGCCGCGAAGGCCGCCGGCGTCGCACTCGGTGACATAGACTTTTTCGTTTTCAACACGCCCGTGCCCTGGTATGCAAAGTACGCGGCCCGCGCACTCGGCATTGACCCGGCGCGCACGATCTGCCGCCACTCGCTTTACGCCAACGTCGGCCCCGCACTGCCCGCAGTGAATCTCTACCACGCGGCGTCCGAGGGGAAAATCAAGAAGGGTGATTTGGTCATGCTCTACAGCATCGGCTCGGTCTCGAGCGCGAGTGCCGTCGTGATGCGTTGGGGCGATGTCGCGCTGGGCGATGCCCCCGCATGTGCGGCTGAAGTAGTGCGTCAATGAGTCTCAAACGATGAATCAACCCGAAAGGAGATGATTATGATGACCGCCCCCGCCAACGTCATTCCGTACGCCACCCTGCCGAGATTCGCGCGGCGTTTTGATTCCGTGGAGGTTTCACAAGTGCGTGAGCTTTACAAGCTCATCGAGGCGGGAAACGTCATCTCCTTCGCGGCGGGTCTACCGGCGCCCGAATGCTTCTCGCCGAAGGAGCTGGCGCAAGCCTTCGGCGATGTCATCGCCGAAGACGGAGCGGCGGCCTTACAATATTCCAACACCGAAGGCTACCTCCCTCTACGGCAATTCATCGCCGAGCGCATGACGGCGAAGGGGGTGAGAGCGGAGGCCGCCGATGTCCTGATAAGCAGCGGCTCACAACAGGGGCTTGATCTCATCGCCAAGGTGCTACTTAATCCGGGAGACAAAGTGTTGGTCGAGCGGCCCACCTACTTAGCGGCCTTACAAACCTTCTCGGTCTTTGAAGCAGAGATTATCTCGGCTGCGACGGACGAGGAGGGACTGGATGTTGATGATGTCGAGCGCAAACTGAGACAGCATCCGGACATCAAGATGATTTACGTCGTGCCCAATTTTCAGAACCCGACGGGTCGAACACTCAGCCTTGAGCGGCGTCTGAGACTGGTTCGACTGGCGCAGCGTTACGGCGTGAGAATCGTCGAGGACGACGCCTACGGCGAGCTGCGCTATCGCGGCCAAGCGCTCCTGCCTCTGAAGGCTCTGGACGAGTCGGGGCTGGTCATATACATCGGCACGTTCTCGAAAACCGTCTCGCCCGGCTTGCGACTCGGCTGGATAGTCGCAGACCGAGAGACGAGCCTGATGTTGTCTCTGGCTAAGCAGGCCACCGATCTGCACACTAACGGAGTGGCGCAGCGGGCCGCGCATCTGTACCTGACGCGCAATCCCTTCGAGCAACACGTCGCGCGAATCTGTCGCATCTACGACGAGCGTTGCCGCGTCATGCTGAATGCACTTGAGCGTAGTTTCCCCGCCTCGGCCCGTTGGACGCAGCCCGAAGGCGGCATGTTCGTGTGGGTCGAGTTGGCGACGCAAGTACGCGCCGCGGAACTGTTGCGCGAATCAATGCGGCAGGGAGTGGCTTTCATCCCCGGCGACTCCTTTTTTGCCGGTCGAAAAGAGCGCAACTTTATGCGTTTGAATTTTTCCAACCAGCCGCCGCGGAAGATTGTTGAGGGCGTTGAAAGACTGGCGCGCGTCGTCGCCGGACATGAAGCCGCGCGCAAGTTGATCCCGGTTTCGCTCGTCAGGAGTGCGGCATAGGGCAATTTTCAGTTGGGTGTAAGGTGAGAGATAGTTCACCGCAGAGGCGCAGAGAACGCAGAGCAAGCGCAGAGGTGTTGAGCAGCACACAAGTCTCTGCGCCCCCTCTGCGTTCTCTGCGCCTGCGGCGGTGAGTCCTACTTAACCTACACTCAACTGAAAATTGCTCTAGTTTGAGGCAGTCGCTCCAAATGCAGCTTTACTTTGTGCTCCAGAAAATCGGTGCGGAAGGTTTGAGACTGCGCTCGACGGCCAATGCGACGAAGCCCATTGTGTAGCGGGCATTGATTTCCAGAAGGGGGTGAAGTCCGCCCGCGTGCTCAAGCGCGTCTATGCCGACCGGCCCGTAATATCCCTCCCGAAAGAGGCGCTGGCTGACCAGCGAAGCGATGCGCTCAAGCTCCGTCATGCGTTCGGGGCTGGGCGGGCGTCCGAGGACGTAGCCCGTGCCCGTGCCCGCGCCGTTCGTCCGCAGGTCGCTGACGCCTTGAAACTCAAACGATCCGTCCTGAGAAATCTCCAACGCGACCCCGTACTCGCGAATGACTTCGAGCCACGGCTGAAAGATTAGAGTCTCCCCGCGCGCCATTCGCGCGCGCGCCCACTTGGCTTGAGGCTCACCTAAGAGTGGACCTCTCCCAAGCACGCGGTCGCGGGCCGCAAAGCCGTGAGGACTTTTGACGACCCACTTATCATTCGGCCCGGGGCATTCGCGCGCGACGGCCTCTTTCAATTCTTCAAAGGTGGCGGCGAGGGCGGCCCCACGTTGCGCCGTCCCTAACTCGACCTCGAGCGCGTGGCTCCAGAGCTTCGAGTTGACGCGCACTACGATCTCGAAGGGAAGCGCCTGCACGATTGCGCCGACCTCTGCGCCGGTAGCCGCGGCGCTCGGCGTCCAGCCCCACGGCGTAAAGATGCGAGCGCTTTGATGCTCCGGCTTAGACGGAGAGACTAGCTCGACATCGCGGCGGAGAGCTTCCGAGCGAAGTTCTTCAGACCACGGCTCGTCCAGTAAAAGCGCGTCACCCGGACGGGCCAGCCACAGAAGGTGCGCGGCGAGGCGGCGATTCAGAGTATCGAAAAAATGGCGGCGGCGGTAGGAGCCGGCGGGCGCGGCCAGCTCGGTCTCGAAATCAGCGTTCATATACCAGAGCCTTGAGATCATCGCGCGCCGTCCGCTCCCAATTCGTCAGACCTACAGTCCGCCAAGTATCTCCTCGATCATCTGCGGCGTGGCCCGGGGCGTCGCCCCCGACTGCGTCGCTACCCACGCTCCCAAACGGTTCGCCGCTTCGCTCGCCGTCTCCAGAGAAAGACCTCGCAGCAGGCAGTGCGCCAGAGCCGCCGCGAACGCATCCCCGCAGCCGATGGTGTCGGCCACCTTTACCCTTTGACCCAAATGCTCGACCCTGCGCCCTTCCGTAAGCAGGAGGCTCCCTTTTTCGCCCCTTGTGATTGCCACTAGGTCTAGGTCGTACTGCGCGATGAGACGTCGGCTCAACTCCTCTTCGCTTGAAGCGTGAAGCCCCAGCATGCCGGCGGCGACCGACAACTCGTCGCTGTTGAACTTGACGATGCTCGCCAGTTCGAGAGACTTCACGAGCATGTCGGCTGAGAAGAACGAGTGCCTTAGGTTAACGTCGAAGAGGCGCAGCGCGCCGGGAGGGGTCAGCCCGACGAAGGAGAGAATCGTCCCCCGCGCGCGCGGGTGCCGTTGTCCGAGTGTGCCGAAGCATACGGCGTCCGCCTGCCGCGCAAGCTCCGCCAGACGAGGACTCAACTCCAGATAGTCCCAAGCCGAATTCGGGTTCACTGTAAAGCGCGGCTCCCCGCGCTCGCCGATCTCGACCTCGACCGTCCCGGTCGGATGCTTGGAGTCAACCTGAACGTAACCGGCCTCGACGCCCGCGCGGCCAAGAACTCCGAGTGCTTCGCGCCCCAGCTCGTCGTCACCGACGCGACTGGCGACGACCGAGCGGTTGCCAAGCAGCCTCGACTGGTAGGCGAAGTTGGACGGCGCGCCGCCCATGCTTCTCCCTTCGGGGAACATGTCCCAGATCAGCTCGCCGAGTCCGACGACCGTGCGCGCGTCGGTCGCGTAATCATCTGTTTCGCCTGCCATCATCGGTTATGTTTTATGCCACCCGGCTCGAAGTAGTCTAATGAAGCGGGCACGGAGGCATGTTATTTTAAGCCGGATTAGAGATGACGAATAACAAGAAGCGTTTTTGAGAACGCTGCCCCCGACTTCGGTGTGAAGAAAAAGATGAAAGGTATGCGTACATGAACAAGCATACTTTGGGCGCTAGTGCCACGGGGCCGCTGTTGGCTTTCTGTCTTCTGTTAGCTCTCGCCCCGCTGGCGGCGGCGCAGCAGAGGTTCGCCCGCTACGTTGATCCTTTCGTCGGCACGGGCGGACACGGCCACACGTACCCCGGCGCGACGGTGCCGTTCGGCATGATGCAGCTCAGCCCCGACACGCGCCTCACGGGCTGGGACGGCTGCTCCGGCTATCACTACTCGGACAGCGTCATCTACGGTTTCAGCCACACGCACCTGAGCGGCACGGGCGTCTCCGATTATGGCGACATCCTGCTTACGCCAACGGTTGGCCCCATCTTCCTGAACGCGACGAACGGCGAGCGGACAGACAAAGGTTACGCCTCGCGCTTCAGCCATCGCAGCGAGACGGCGAGTCCGGGCTACTACGCCGTCCGCCTCGACGACGAGAACATCGGCGTCGAGTTGACGACGACGAAACGCGCGGGGCTGCACCGTTACACTTACCCCGCCTCCGAACAATCCAACATCATCCTCGACCTCACGCATCGCGACCGCGTGCTCGACTCCGCCTTGCGCGTCGTGGGCGACAATCGGATTGAAGGTTATCGGCGTTCGGAAGCTTGGGCGCGCGATCAGGTCGTCTATTTCGTCGCCGAGTTCTCCGTGCCGTTCACCGCGAGCGGCATCGCGCTCGACGAACGTCTCACGGAAGGGTTGAGGGAAGCGCGCGGCGAGAACGTCAAAGCGTTCTTCCGTTTCAGGACGCGGCAGCGTGAATCAGTCCTCGTGCGGGTCGGCATCTCCGCCGTTGACATCGAAGGCGCGCGCCGGAATCTCGCAGCCGAGATCGACCACTGGGATTTCGAGAGAGTGAAACGCGAGGCGGCGCAGGCTTGGGAGCAGGAGCTGGGCAAGATCGAGGTCGCGGGCGGCACCGAAGCGCAACTGAAAAACTTCTACACGGCGATGTATCACTCGATGCTCGCGCCTAATCTCTTCATGGACGTGGACAATCGTTACAGGGGGCGCGACCTGAAGACGCACACGGCGCGGGGCTTTACCAACTACACGGTCTTCTCGCTCTGGGACACATTCCGCGCCGCGCACCCGCTCTACACGATCATTGACCAGAGGCGCACGCGCGACTACATCAACACCTTCCTCGCGCAATACGAACAGGGCGGACGCCTGCCCGTGTGGGAGCTTGCCGCCAACGAGACCGAGTGCATGATCGGCTACCACGCCGTCTCTGTTCTAGCCGACGCGGCGCTCAAGGGCATCGAAGGTTTCGACAAAGAGAAGGCGCTCGCGGCGATGAAGCACAGCGCCGAGCTGGAGCATTTCGGACTCGCGGCCTACAAGCGGCGCGGCTACATCGGCATGGAGGACGAGCCGGAGTCCGTCTCCAAAACGCTCGAATACGCATACGACGATTGGTGCATCGCGCAGATGGCGCGGCTGCTCGGTCGCGAAAAGGATTACCGGCTCTACACGAAGCGCGCGCAGTTTTACAAGAATGTTTTCGACCCTGAGACGGGCTACATGCGACCGAAGAAGAACGCCGGTTGGGTCGCGCCGTTCGACCCGCGCGAGGTCACGTTCAACTTCACCGAAGCCAACTCTTGGCAATACAGTTTCTTCGTCCCGCAGGACGTGAGCGGTCTTATGTCGTTGCTCGGAGGCCGCGAGCGTTTCGCAGACAAGCTGGACGCGCTCTTTAGCGCGGAGAGCCGGACGCTCGGAAGGGAGCAGGCGGACATCACGGGTCTCATAGGCCAGTACGCGCACGGCAACGAGCCGAGCCACCACATGGCATACCTTTACAACTACGCGGGCCAGCCTTGGAAGACTCAAGGCCGCGTGCGTCAGATCATGGACGAGTTTTATCGGCCCACACCCGACGGCCTGATCGGCAACGAGGACTGCGGCCAGATGTCCGCGTGGTACATCCTGAGCGCCGCCGGTTTCTATCCGGTCACGCCGGGCGCACCCCTCTACGCAATCGGCAGCCCGCTCTTCGCGGACGTTCGCTTTCGCTTGGAGAACGGCCACACCTTCCGCATCAGAACGCACAACAACGCGCCCGCGAACCGTTACATACAGTCGGCCACGCTCAACGGTCGGCCCTTTACGAAATCCTACCTGCGGCACGAGGAGATCATGCGCGGGGGCGAGCTTGTCTTCCGGATGGGCGCACGTCCGAACCGCGAGTGGGGCACGGGCGACGGCAACGTGCCCGTGTCGAGCATCGAAGGCGTCGAGCTACTTCCCGCGCCTGCCATCAACGCCGCGAAGAATACTTTCAGAGGCAGGATGCAAGTGAGTCTCAAGTCGGCGACCGCGGGCGCGCAGCTCTTTTACACGACGGACGGCGCGGAGCCGGATAACAACTCGACGCGCTACGCCGCGCCTTTCTACGTCGAACGATCCACGACCGTCAAGGCCGTCGCCGTCGAGGCGGGCGGACTGAAGAGTTTGACGAGCGAGGCGCGCTTCCAACTCATCCCGAACGACTGGGCGATCAAACTCCTCTCGAAATACAGCCGTCAGTACACGGCGGGCGGCGACGAAGGCTTGATTGACGGGGTGCGCGGCACGACGCACTTTAGCGGCGGCGCGTGGCAGGGTTTCCAGGGGCAGGATTTTGAAGCCGTCGTTGATCTGGGGCGTGTAGAAGCAATCTCGAAACTCGGCGCGGGCTTCTTGCAGAACGTCGGCTCGTGGATTCTGATGCCGACCCGCGTGGAATTCGCGCTCTCGGTTGACGGCGCGCGCTTCGACACCGCTCTGACCATTGGCAACGACGTTCCCGACCGCGACCGCGACCCCGTCATAAAAGATTTCGTCCGCACAATCCCGGCACAACGTGCGCGCTACGTGAAAGTCAAGGCATACAACTACGGAAAGCTGCCCTCATGGCATCTAGGCGCAGGCGGGGATGCATACATCTTCATTGACGAGATCATTATAGAGTAAGCGGAGGACGCCCTTAACGCCTCCGACACCGTAGATGATGCTCTAACGAGAAGGCGATGATCTGAAGGTACAGAAAAGAATAAAGGCCGCCAGAGTTGGCGGCCTTCATTCAACTGTTAAAGCAAACTCCGCAGGTAGGACTCGAACCTACAACCCTCCGGTTAACAGCCAGGAAAAATTACCTCACACCCTTTACCCTTTATTTGTTGACGGCTCTCTCGGATAAAGTAAACTTGCTGAATGAGTAGTGAATTGGAATTAGCGGCGTGTACGCCGTATCCATTACACCCTGGTGGCTTCAATCGCAAAGCAAAACTTCCTCACGGCTTGACGACGGCGCACGTTCACGCCGCGATGAATGACTTTGTAAACTTCCTCGGCTTCATCAACCTACAACTTCACACACAGGAAATAGAGCGCCTGGAAACGATGTTGATGCCCGCGAACTTCAGTAGCATCGTCGGGGAGTTCATGTCTTCAAGCATCCCGAAG
Organism: Pyrinomonadaceae bacterium; assembly: GCA_035630035.1. GTDB lineage: Bacteria > Acidobacteriota > Blastocatellia > Pyrinomonadales > Pyrinomonadaceae > QHXN01. The sequence goes on from DASQLL010000374.1 coordinate 18,919, forward strand.
CACTGCCAGACGATTGTGAAGAATCAACATCACAGCGGGCATCCCGACATGATTCCGAAGGGGAGATTCCCGAACGACGCCGTACTGCACGCGGACGAAGGAGTAGAAGTCAAAGCGTCACGTTATCTGAAGAGATGGCAAGGGCATAATCCCGAAGATACCTGGTTGATGGTTTTCGTATTCGACAGTAACCGCCCCGTCGATGCCGCCAAACGGATTGCGCCGCGACCATTCAAGTTCGTGATGGTCGTCGGCGCAAGGCTGACGAAAGAGGATTGGTTATTCGCTGGCAGGTCTGAAACAAGTCGTCGCACCATCACCGCCAGCGTCACAAAATCCGGCTACGAAAAGATGATGGCTAACTGGATTTACAAAGCGCCCGACCTTACTCAAACGGAAGTAGCGTCTCTTCAGACTGCTCCTCCTCCTTCGGGACTTGAATAGCGGCAAGTTTCGGGATGGCTTCGAGGCTCATTACGTAATAGTCCGCGAAGCGTTCGACGCCGACAGCCGAAACGCCAACCGCCTCTGCCGCCGCGACCGTCGAACCCGACCCTGAAAAAGTGTCTGCGATGACCCCGACGCCTAAAGGCAGCGCGGCGTGGACTATCTTCCGCATGAACGCCTGCGGCTTCAACGTCGGATGCTTGGCAATATCCTTTTCGCTTTGAGGCGTTCGCCCGCTTGGAATAATGTCGGTAAAAGGTTTGTCGTCAGGCGTTCGGCGTAGCCCGCCCGTTTGGTATTCGCGCAGGCAATCACTAACCTTCATCCCCGCCGGCATCGGTTTGCGTAAGATGCCCCACGGCTCGTAACCGCTTCGCGGCATACTCGACACGTTCGGGAACTCGGTTTCAGCGTTCTTAGGTCTGTCGCCGCCGCGAAACGTCCGCACGAAGCGAATCAACTCGCCGCGAAATTCTAAGCCGCCTTCTATCAGCGCCGAAAAAACTAACTGGGAAAGAAAAGCATTTGTGGCGAGGAAAACGTGCGCGCCGGGGCGCAGTGCGTGCGCCGCAACCTTCGCCCATTCGGTAAAGAAGGTTTGTATTTGCTTACGCTCTTTTTGATTTAATGCCGTGAAGCGGGGAAGCGGTTGGCGGTTGTGTCCGTCGAATGACGGCGGGATGCGCCAGATGCCGCCGTTACCGTTCGCGCGCTTTTCTATCTGGTCAAAGTCGTACTCCTTCACCCCATACGGCGGGTCGGTCACGATAGCGTGTAGGCTATTTTCAGGAATACGGCTTAACCATTCTAAGCAGTCCGCGTGCAACACCATTGAGCGGCCTATCACTTGATGCTTATAGTCAAGCGCCAGTTCCGTCGCGGCTTCAACTTGTTTAAGTTTGGTCACTGTTGCGTCCCATCCTTACGCGGGCGTCCCGCCTCGCGGTCTTCAACCAGTTTCAAGTCCATTTACTTAATCATGCAGTTGCGCCGGAACTTCTTGGCGGTAGCTGTTCGGCTTGAATCATGGCGACCACGCGGCGTGGGACTATACCCAACCGCACGGATTCACGGACGACGGCGATAGTAGCATAGGTAATGTAAAAATAAAGTAAGTGGGGAAGGGGCGGGAAATTGTAACCGGAAAACGAAAAGCGGCAACCATTTCGATTGCCGCCAAGTCGTTTGTTGTGTTAACTCCGCAGGTAGGACTCGAACCTACAACCCTCCGGTTACGCTTGTTCCCACGTTTTCACGCGGGGGCGGACTATCTCATCAACTCCCCGAAGAGAGTTGCCGGGCGCTGTCGGGGTCTTATTGGTTTCGGCTCCTCAACCCCTAGTCTCTGCACGTTCCTGACTACTGTGCGCTTTAACTTGCGCCTGCCGTTCGTCAGGCTTCGCTCAGGATTACCGTGCCGGCTCGACGCCGGTTTAGGCTCTTCTGAGTTCACCCAGTTTTTCAACCACAGTCACCTGTGGAAGCTGCAACCCATATTACAGCCGGATGCTCTGCCATTGAGCTACTGCGGATTGTAACGCCCGCGCGGTAATGTCTACCGTGCGGGCGAAAATTTTATAGCAGACGATTTGCGCGAGTGTCAAACCGCGGTTCGGCGGCTTGCGCCGGGGCGGGAGTTGAGAGATTATCGTCGCCGCAATTCCGCACAATCCGAGTCTTAAAAGCTTTTCGATGCGTGCCCGCGCAAAGAGCGGAGGAGGAACTTTTCGTTATGGAGCGTCGAATCACTGCGTGGCAAAGCCCCAATCTGGGGATGGAGATGCCGCTTGTCGCTTACGGACATTCGGGCTACCCGCTCTTGATGTTCCCGACCGCCGCCGCGGACTTCCTCGAATACGAGAGGTTCTATCTCGTTGACTCGGTCAAGCACCACATCGAGGCCGGCAGGCTTCGCGCCTATTCGATCAACAGCGTGAACCGCTACAGCCTTATGAACGACAGGGCCGCGCCGTGGGTCAAGGCCGAGCTGCTGGCGCGCTACGACCGTTACATTACGGATGAGGTGCTGCCGCTCATACGCAACGAGTCGGGCGGACAGTCGCCGCTCGTGACGGGCGCGAGCATGGGCGCGTACCTTTCGGCCAACACGTACTTCCGCCACCCGGACGTGATACGCGGCATAATCGCCATGAGCGGGAGCTACGACGTGCGCGCGTACTTCGACGGCTATCACGACGAGCAGGTCTACTTCAACAACCCTGTCTCGTACCTTCCGAACCTCGACGACAACTATTACCTCCCGCGCCTGAGAAGCGCCGACGCCATCGTCATACTGACGGGACAGGGCGCGTATGAAGCGCCGGAGCGAAGCCGCGAGCTTTCAAACATACTCCGCTCCAAAGGCATCCCGCACACGCTCGACGTGTGGGGCCACGACGTTGACCACGACTGGCCGTGGTGGCGCAAGATGCTGCCGTACTGGCTCGACAGGCTGCTTTAAAGTCAGAAGTCGGAACGCTGAACGCTGAACTGAAAGACGATGCCGGAGGCCAGAGTTCTCGGCTAGAACATCTGGCCTCCGGCATCGTGATTTATTCAGCGTTCAGCGTTCTGACTTCTAACTTTTCATTTACTGGTCGTCCGCGCCCTTCTTGCCCTTTTTCTTCGGCGGGTCAACCTCGCGCGGGCGTGTGGCGGCGGGCGGGGGCGGCGCGTCGTCGTCGCGCGCGTTTACCCTCGGCGCGGTATCGGCCTTCTTGGGCGCGTCGTCGGCGGGCGTTGTGGCCGTCAGCCCCTCGCCGGGGGCGGGCGGCAGCGTGATCTGTTCGAGCTTAGGCTCGACGACGATGACGGGCGCGGTTTTGTCGCCCTCGCCCTTCGACGCCTCGGCGAGGATGCTGCTTCGCTCCTCGCGCATCTCGCGCTGGCGCTGCAAATAAAGCTCGCGTATGTCTTCGGGCATCTTGGGCGCGGTCTCGAACTGCTCCTTCGGCTTGTCCTTCAAAAAGTCCTTCATGAAGTCAATCCAGATGGGCAGCGCGCCGCGCCCGCCCGTCATGTCGCTGCCGAGGTTGCGCTTGCGGTCGGGGTGGCCCATCCAGACGCCCGTAGCGTAGGTCGCTGAGTAGCCGATGAACCAAACGTCCGTGTGGTCGTTGACCGTGCCGGTCTTGCCCGCTACGGGGTGGCCCACGGAGGACGCCGCAGGGGCCGTGCCGCCGCCCGACACGACGCCGCGCATCATCGAGACCATCGTGAGGGCGACGTACTCGCTCATCACCTTGAAGGTCGTGCGCTCCCACTCTTCCAGACTGTTCCCGTCGCGGTCTAGCACGCGGCGTATGAGGTGCTTCTCGTGGCGTATGCCCTTGTTGGGGAAGGCCGAGTAGGCCGAGACCATCTCGTTCAAAGGCACCTCGGTCGCGCCGAGGGCCGACGGAAGGTATGGGGCCATCGGCTGCGTGATGCCGAAGCGCCTGACCATCTGCGAGCCGGTCTGTATGCCGACCATGTCGAGCGCGTGTACCGCAGGGATGTTCAGGGATTTGGCGAGCGCGACCTTCATCGGAACGTCGCCGCTGCTGGTCGAGCCGTCGTAGTTGTGCGGCTGCCACGGGCCGCGCTTGATGGGAGCGCCCGATATGATCGTGTCGGGCGACATGCCCCACTCGACCGCCGCCGTGTAGACGAAGGGCTTGAAGGTCGAGCCGGTCTGCCTGTACGCCTGCGTCGCGCAGTTGAACTTGTTGCGCGTGAAATCGTATCCGCCGACCATCGAGACGATCTCGCCGTTCTTTGCGTTGATCGTAATGATAGCGCCCTCGATGCCGGGCGTCTGCGTCAGCTCGACCGTGAGACGTTGCGCGCCCTCGTTCACGTCCTTGATCTTGAACTCGCAGATGAAGCCGACCTTGAATTCGGAGCGCGGCTGACGCGGCGAGCCGCGCCCCATGTCTTTGGCCGTCACGGTCGCGGAGTAGTTGCCGAAGCGCACCGTGGCCTCGTTCTTCGCTTGGTCAACTTTCGTGATAAGCCCCATCAGGTACTCGCCCGTCTTGAAACGCTCTGTGTACCAGTCGGGGTGACGGTAGCTTGCGAGTTGTTGCGGCGTGACCTGCACGGAGCCGTCCGGGTTCTGCTGGCCCATGACCTGATACGCCGAGCGCCAGCCGCTGTGGCCGCGGTCGTAGGCGCGCAGGCCCTCGCGCAGGGCGTAGTAAGCCTTCTTCTGCGCCGCGGCGTTGATGGTCGAGTAGACCGTGAGTCCGCCTTGCGCGACGCGCGTCGTGTACTTGTCTTCGAGCTGCTGCCGAATCTCTTCGACCGGGTAGGCGAAGATCGGCGAGGCCGACTGTAGCGAAGGCATGTATGCGGTCTCGTGGAGCTTGACGGGGCGCGCCTTCGCCGCGTCGGCCTCCGTCTGCGAGATGAAGCCGTTGTTCGCCATCAACTGGAGGACGAGGTTGCGACGCTCTTTCGACGCCTCCATGTTGACCGTGGGCGAGAGATGGCTCGGCGCTTTGGGTATGCCCGCGAGCAGCGCGGCCTCTTCCACCGTGAGGTCTTTGGCCTGTTTGCCGAAGTAGGTCTCGGCGGCGGCCTCGAAGCCGTAAGAGCCTGCGCCGAGGAAGATGTTGTTGACATACATCTCCATTATCTGCTGCTTCGTGTAGTAGCGCTCGATCTGTAGTGCGACTACCCATTCGTTGACCTTGCGCGTGTAGGTCTGCTCGGACGAAAGGAACAGGCGCTTTGCGAGCTGCTGCGTCAGCGTCGAGCCGCCCTCGCGGCTGCCCGTCGTGACGTTCTTCCAGACCGCGCCCACGATGCGTATGGGGTCAATGCCGTTGTGCTCGAAGAAGCGCGCGTCCTCTACGGCGAGGATGGAGTTCTGCACGTTGGGCGGAATCTCGGCGAACTTGAGCGGGATGCGTCGCTCCAGAGCGAACGAGCCGATGAGCGTCTCCTCGTCGTCGGCGTAGACGCGCGTGACGACGCTCGGCCTGTAGGTCGCGAGCGCCTTGACCTCCTCGGCTGCGCGCGAGTAGTTGAGGCCATAGGCCAGCACCACGCCCGTCAAACCGCCCGCGGCGATGGCGAGCAGGAGGACGGCGGGGAACCAGAAGCGTCGGAGGAAGTGTCGGCGTTTCTGCGGAGGCCGCGCGAAGCTTCGATTCTTAGCGGCGGCGTCGTTGCGCGTCTGTTTGGCTGACATAGGGAACAAGTCCTCTTCGGAAAAAGCGGGCAGACGAGAGAACTGCCACGTCGAAAAAGTTTTCGGCTCACGCGGTGCAGGGAGGGAGAGCGCCGGCGCGCGAAATTATAACTTAACGTCGGCGGAGAGCGCGAGGCTATGTTCGATGCGCTGCACTCCGGTTTCTCTAACCCGCGCGCCTGTAATCGCTTGAGATGAGCCGAGGGCGCGGCGGCGTGGCCTTGCCGGAGGTTGCGAGGGCATCTATAATCCGGGCAGTGCATCTAAAGTGGTGCACGTTTGAGGGGGCGATAGGTTTCGACAGAGACTAGGATCGCCGGACGGATGCATGCCGGGCTTACTCTATGCAGCTCGTTAAAAAGCAGTGAGAAACACAATTGCCAATAACAATGAATTGGCCCTCGCAGCCTAATTAATTAGGTCATAGCGAGCATCTCGCCGCAAGTTGCTCAAGCGCGCGGAGTGAGGTGTGACTCATTTGAGCTGGCGCGCTCCGTGTGCTCAGGCGGAGCGGGCGAGAACAAACTGGGCTAGCCGCGTGCGGGGTCTTCGACGCTTCACTTACCCGCGGGCGGCGAACGCGCCGGAGCGAGACCGGCAAAGGAGAAGCGGCTAAGCATGTAGAGTCTGCCGACGTCGGCCTTTGGACCCGAGTTCGATTCTCGGCGCCTCCATTCGAGAGAAAAAGGTAGAGCCTATTCAAAATGGCTCTGCCTTTTTTCTTTTAGCCTATTGAGTAGGTATTCGATTGAGTGTGATGAAAGTAGGACTCACCGCAGAGGCGCAGAGGGCGCAGAGTTCACGCAGAGGAATACAAAATCTCTGCGCCCCCTCCGCGTCCTCTGCGCCTCTGCGGTGAGCCGCCGCTTGCTTTACGCTCAACCAGATTGTTGAGGATGAAAGAGACGCTACTCTCCGGTTGCTTTCGTCCGCGTGATCCAAGCATTGATGCGCTGCTCTAAAACGTCTATCGGGAGCGCGCCCGCGCCCAGCACCTCGTCGTGGAAGGCGCGTATGTCGAAGCGCTCGCCAAGCTCGGCCTTCGACTTCTCGCGCAGTCGGAGAATGGCGAGCTGCCCTATCTTGTACGCGAGCGCCTGCGCGGGCCATGCGATGTAGCGGTCGGTCTCGGACTGTATGTAAGCGTCGTTGCCGCTGTAGTGGTCGCGGAAGTACTGCACGACTTCGTCGCGCGTCCAACGCTTGAAGTGTATGCCCGTGTCTACGACGAGTCGTATTGCGCGCAGCTTCTCGTCTTCGAGCCGCCCGTAGTCGTTGTAAGCGTTCTGGTAGAAGCCGACCTCTTTGCCCAGCACCTCGGAGTAGAGCGCCCAGCCCTCGACGTAT
>DASQLL010000375.1:0-2935 GCA_035630035.1 Pyrinomonadaceae bacterium
TTGGAAGTAAGCACGAAGAAACCCGGCGGAGTTGATTCGCTCAACTCCGCCGGGTTTCTTTAAACTCGAATGCGGAAGGGGGGACTCGAACCCCCACGAGTTTCCTCACACGGCCCTCAACCGTGCGCGTCTACCAGTTCCGCCACTTCCGCTCGCGGTTTTCAAAAAGACTAGCAGCAAATCCGACGCCGTTCAAGCGAGGCATGCCGCCCGTTATCGAACGTCACTTTTGCGCGGGGCTGGCCTGCGCTTCGGGACTTGCGGCTGGCGCAGTCGCACCGCCCTCGGTCTGTGGAGGCGCGGCGGGCGAGGCATCCGTCTGGGGCGACGCCTGCTGCGCGGGAGTCGCCGCCGGAGTCGGTTTCGCCTTCGCGCCGCCCTCCATCAGAGAGCCTTGGCCGCCGACGCCCATCGTCAGCATAAGTGCCGTGATCATGAAACACGCCGCGGCGACGATTGTGATCTTGGCGAGAACGCTCTGCGTGCCGCGCGGGCCGAAGGCTGCGCTTGAGACGGAGCTTGTGAAGAGCGCGCCCGCGTCGGCCTTGCCCGGCTGCAAAAGCACCGCGATGACCATGACGACGCAGGACAAAATAAAGAGTCCGTATAAAATGTATGTCAGCAAATTTCTAAAACCTCTGTGACAGGCTTCACCTGTCGTAATGAATTATCTGCGCGAAAGTTTCCGCTTCGAGGCTCGCGCCGCCTACGAGCGCGCCGTCAACGTCCGTTTGCTTCATCAATCCGGCGATGTTGTCCGGCTTGACCGAGCCGCCGTATAGCACGCGCAGGCGGCTGGCCGCTTCCTTCGAGAACCTTTCCGCGAAAACGCGCCGGACAAACGCATGCATTTCCTGCGCTTGCTCCGGCGTCGCGGTTCGTCCGGTGCCGATGGCCCAGACGGGTTCATATGCGACGATGATACGGTCGAGGTCGGATGCTGTCAAATCGCGCAACCCGCCCTCTAGCTGCCGCCGCACTACCGCTTCGGCATCGCCGCCTTCACGCTGTTCGAGCGTCTCGCCCACGCACAGGATGGCCGTCAGCCCCGCGGCGAGCGCGGCCAACGCCTTGCTGTTAACCTGCGCGTCCGTCTCGCCGTAAATGTGCCTCCGCTCCGAGTGGCCGACGATGCAGTGCGTCGCGCCCGCGTCGCGCAGCATGTCTGCGGCGACCTCGCCCGTGTGCGCGCCGTGCTGCGTCTCGGTCGAGCAGTCCTGCCCCGCCACGCGAATGCTTGAGCCTTCGAGCCTGTCGGCCACGGTCTTAATCGCCGTGAAGACCGGCGCGATAACGACCTCGCAGTGGTTCGCGTTCGCCACGAGCGGCTTCAAATCCAACGCCAACGCCACCGACTCGGCGATCAGCTTGTACATCTTCCAGTTTCCGGCGATGACTGGCTTTCTCATAAAAGTCTGGAGTCTGAAGTCTGGAGTCTGGAGTCAAAATCTGGGTCTTGTTTTGACTCCAGACTCCAGACTTCAGACTCCAGACTTATTTATCATTCAACGCCGCGACGCCGGGCAGTTCGTCGCCGGCGAGGAATTCGAGCGTCGCGCCGCCGCCCGTGGAGATGTGCGTGATCTTGTCTGCAACGCCCGCGTCGTTGATGGCCGCAACGGAGTCGCCGCCGCCGACGATGACGATTGCGCCGCGCCCGGCGGCTTCGGCGACGGCGCGTGCGACGCCGACAGTGCCCTCCTCAAAGCCCTTCTCCTCGAAGACGCCCATCGGGCCGTTCCAGATGATCGTTTTCGCGTCCTCGATCTCGCGCGCAAAGAGCGCGACGGTCTCCGCGCCGATGTCGAGTCCGACAAGACCGGCGTTCGTGAACTCGATTGGAATCGTCTTGCGGCTGTTGAGCGGGTCGTAGCTGTCAACGACCTGATGGTCGGTCGGCAGCACGAGCCTGACGCCTTCGGTTTCGGCGCGTTGCTTTATCTGGCGCGCGGTGTCGAGCATCTCGTCCTCGACGAGCGACTTGCCGACCGTGAACCCCTCCGATTTGAAGAACGTGTAGGCCATCGCGCCGCCGATGAGAATCTTGTCAACGCGGCGCGAGATGAGCGAGTTGATGACGGGAATCTTGTCCGACACCTTCGCGCCGCCGAGTATGGCGACGAAGGGGCGCGCAGGATCGTTGAGCGCGCGACCGAGGTACTCAAGCTCCTTCTCCATCAAAAGACCCGCCGCCGACTTTTCAACGAACTTCGTTATCCCCGCCGTCGAAGCGTGCGCGCGATGCGCCGCGCCGAAGGCGTCGTTCACGTAGAGGTCGCACAGGCTCGCGAGCTGCTTCGCGAAGCCGTCGTCGTTCTTCTCTTCGCCCTTGTGGAAACGCAGATTTTCGAGCAGCACGACCTCGCCGTCCTTCAGCGCGTCCGCGTGCGCTCTCGCTTCTTCGCCTACGCAGTCTTCCGCGAACTCGATTGACGAAATGGAGTCAATTCCCGCGAGGTAAGCATGGACGGGGCGCAAGCTGTACTTCTCAACGCGCTCGCCTTTGGGCCTTCCCAGATGCGAGGCGAGTATGACGCGCGCGCCGCGCTCAATCGCGTAGCGAATCGTCGGCAACGTGGCTTGAATGCGCGAGTCGTCGTCAACCTTCCCGTCCTTCACCGGCACGTTGAAATCAACGCGCACGAACACGCGCTTGCCCTTGAGGTCGAGGTCTTTGATGGACAGCTTTTCCATAGCGTGACAGGTGACAGGTGACAGGTGACAGGTAAGAGCAGGTTTTATCCTGTCACCTGTCACCCGTCACCCGTCACGGCTCTTACAGTCCTTTCTGCGCGATGAACTTGGCGAGGTCGCGGACGCGGCATGAGTAGCCCCACTCGTTGTCGTACCAAGAGAGAATCTTGACGAGGGTGCCGCCGATGACCTTCGTGTAGTCGGCGTCAACGATGGACGAGTTCGGGTTCTTGCGAAAGTC
>DASQLL010000376.1:0-2630 GCA_035630035.1 Pyrinomonadaceae bacterium
CCTTGTCTTTACCTGTCACCTGTCACCCGTCACCTGTCACGGCGAACGGAGTGAGCTATGAGAACACTGCTTCAGGATGTTCGTTACGGGTTGCGCGTGTTGTTGAAGAGGCCGGGCTTTACGCTGGTCGCGGTCGTCACGCTCGCGCTCGGCATCGGGGCGAACACGGCGATCTTCAGCCTTGTGAGCGCGGTTCTGGTGCAACCGCTGAAGTACAAAGACGCAGACAGTCTGGTGATGGTCTGGTCGTCGGCGCCAGCCGCGGGAATCCCGCGCGACGACCCCTCAATCGGCGACTACGCCGACTGGAAGGCGCAGAACAATGTCTTTGAAGACATGGCTGCGGTCGCGTCGCGCACCTACGACCTCACGGGCGAGGGCGAGCCGGAGAAGCTCTACGGCTTCGGCACGACCGCGAACTTCTTCGCGCTTCTCGGCGCGACGCCTGAGCTTGGCCGCGCGTTCACGCCCGAAGATGACAGGCCGGGCGCGAACAAAGTGGTCATCATCGGCCACAACCTCTGGCAGAACCGCTTCGGAGCGGAGCGCACGGTCGTGGGCCGCGACATACTGCTCGACGGCGAGAAGTACACGGTCGTCGGCGTGATGCCGCAGGGCTTTCAGTTCGAGTCGGCGGACTTGAGCCTCTGGACGCCTATCGCGTTCACTCCCGAACAACTCTCCAACCGGGCCGAGCGATACCTCGAAGTCGTCGCGCGCCTGAAGCCGGGCGTCACGGTGGAGCAGGCGAACGCAGACATACGCGCTATCGCCGCGCGCATCGCCGAGGCTTACCCGGACACTTCGGCGGGCATGGGCGCTGAGGTCATCCCCTTGCGCGAACAACTGACGGGCGACGTGCGACGCCCGCTGGCGATGCTTCTGGTCGCAGTCGTGCTGGTGCTTCTCATCGCGTGCGCCAACGTCGCGGGCGTGCTGCTGTCGCGCGCGGCGGCGCGACAACGTGAAATCGCGCTGCGGGCCGCGCTCGGCGCGAGCCGATGGCGCATCGTGCGACAACTGTTGACGGAGAGCATGCTCTTGGGCGGCGCGGGCGGGGCGCTCGGCACACTTCTGGCGCTGTGGGCCTTCGCCTTCCTGCAACAACTCGTCCCCACGGGTTTGCGCGACATGACAACGCTCAAGCTAGATGTCCCGGTGCTACTCTTCACGCTCGCCGTGTCGCTGCTCGCCGGATTGGTCTTCGGTTTGGCCCCCGCGTACCACGCCTCCAAGACCGACCTCAACGATGCGCTCAAGCAGAGCAGCGCGCGCACAGGCACGGGCGCGGGGCAGCGACGACTTCGCGGCGCGTTCGTCGTCGCACAGGTCGCTCTCGCGCTCGTCCTTCTAGTCGGCGCGGGGCTTTTGATTCAGACGCTCTACAGACTGCGCGGACAATACTCGGAGCTGCGCCCCGAAAGCGTTCTGACGTTCAGGACGCAGCTCGCGGGAAACAGATACCGCGAGCACTCGCGGCGCATGGCCTTCTACGATCAAGTGCTCGCGCGCGTGAAGGCTATGCCCGGCGTCGCCGCCGTGGGCTACACGACCGCCGTGCCGCTCACGCGCAAGGGCGGCTCGAACGGCCTCTCGTTGGAGGGCAAGGATAACGGGCCGAACTCCAGCTGGAACGCGAACCACCGCCAAATCAGCCCCGACTATTTCCGCGCGATGGGCCTCGCCTTGCGCGCGGGCCGCGCCTTCGGCGAGCAGGACGACGAGCGCTCGATGCCCGTCGCCATCATCAACGAGACGATGGCGCGTTCTTACTGGCAGGGCGAGAGCGCCGTCGGCAAGCGCTTCAAGATCGGCTTGCCGGAGTCGCCCGACCCTTGGCTGTTGATCGTGGGCGTGGTTGCGGACGTGCGGCAGATGGGCGCGGACGCGCCGGTCAAGGCGGAGATGTACGTGCCCTACCGACAGGCCGCCGCGTACCGTTTCTTCTACCCGCGCGATGTCGTCGTCCGCACGACTGTTCCGCCGCAGAGCCTCGCGCCCGCCGTGCGTCAGGCCGTGTATGAGGTTGACCCTTACCAGCCCGTCAACGGAGTCCGCACGATGGACGAGGTGCTGGGCGTCGAGATGAGGCAGCGCCGCGTCGGCGTGATTCTGCTGACGGCGTTCGCAGCGCTCGCTCTGCTCCTGTCCGCGCTCGGCGTCTACGGCGTGCTGTCTTACTTCGTCGTGCAGCGCACGCAGGAGATCGGCGTCCGCATGGCTTTGGGCGCGCTGCCGCGCGACGTTCTCAAGCTCGTCGTCGGGAAGGGGATGAGTCTGGCGCTCGTCGGCGTAGCCATCGGACTCGCAGGCGCGTTCGCGCTGACGCGACTGATGAGAAGCCTGCTGTTCGGAGTGGGCGCGACCGACCCTTTGACGTTCGGCGCAATCGCGCTACTGCTGACGCTCGTGGCGCTCGCAGCGTGCCTCATCCCCGCGCGACGCGCGACGAAGGTAGACCCGATGGTGGCACTACGTTACGAATGATGAGTGATAAGAGCCTGTTTGAAAAATAGGTGACTGCCAGCCCTGCCGGGCGGGTAAGCTTTGGGTTGTGTCGAACCAACGCTACCCCTCCGACCTGACTGACAGCCAGTGGCATCTTATCAAAGGCTTACTGCCGCCGCCCA
>DASQLL010000377.1:0-11003 GCA_035630035.1 Pyrinomonadaceae bacterium
ACGTGGCGCGACCCGGAATTTTCGGAGCTTGCGGGAGTGCCCGCTTTCGCGCGCGAGCGCATCCTTGAGAGAAAGCCTCGCTGGTGGAAGGACATCAACGCGGCGAATCAGATAGCGGCCACAGGCATTGCGACGCACAACATACGCGTCACCTTCAACGCGTTCGCGGGCGGCGCTCTGTTCGGCGTCGGCACGCTCTTCTACATGGCCGTCAACGGCGCGAACATCGGCACGATTCTCGCGCTCACGTACCGCGCAGGCTACGGCCACGAGCTTCTAACCTTCATGGCCGGGCACGGCGTCATCGAATTGACTTGCATCTTCATCGCGGGCGGCGCGGGGATGCTCTTCGGCACGGCGCTGCTGTTCCCCGGCGACATCCCGCGCTTCGACAACCTGCGAATCCGCGGGCGCGAGGCGGCGCAGCTCATCGTCGGCTGCGTTCCACTGCTCGCCGTCGCCGGCACAATCGAGGGCTTCATCTCGCCCGCCAACATCCCCGCCTCAATGAAATTCACCGTCGCCGCCGTCACAGGCGTCGCGCTCTATTCATATCTCCTGCTCGCCGGGCGGGACGACAAGTCAACACAGAAGAATTAACAGGGATGGACAGGATGAAGGAAAGTCAGAAGTCAGAACGCTGAACGATGAACTGAACCCAACTTGTCTTTCAGTTCATCGTTCAGCGTTCTGACTTCTGCGTTTGTCTTTATCCTGTCCATCCCTGTTAAATTTTCCTTCGCTTACAACAAGCCGCGTTCTTTAACTCGGATGTAAGTCTCAAGAAGCGAAGGGACGAGCGCGGCGCTCGTAACGTCCAAAGCGAGTCCGCCCTGCGCTTCGACGTGGCGGAGCGCGGCCTCGCGTTGGAGCATTATCTCTTCGGCGACCGACTGCGCGAACAGATCGCCCACGCGCGCGGGCGCGTCGCGCACCGAGGCGCGAAGGTCTCGGTCGGCGATGGTCGTGATGAGGGGCAGGTGTCGCGGGCGAAGTATGCGAAGCGAGTTGAGAAGCTCGCGCGAGCCTTCCTCGTCAACGAGGTCTGTGAGGACGACGACGAACGAGCGGCGCTTGCAGTTGGCGGCGATGAACTCGAAGGCGCGCGTGTAGGAAGGCTCTATCAGCTCAGGCTCGATTGCGTGCAGAGCTTCCAGCACGGCCTCGACCTGCTCGCGCCCTTTCGACGGCGGGACGAACGCCTTGATGCGCCGACCGAAGACGATGAGTCCCGCCTGATCGCCCGCGCGCTGCGCCGCGCTCATCAACGCGAGCGCGGCGTGTATGGCCGTGTCGAACTTCGACTCGCTCTCGATGCGCGCGGTCATCAGACGCCCCGCGTCGAGCGCGATGATGATCGTCTGGTCGCGCTCTATCTGATACTGCCGCGTCGTCATGCGCCCGCGCTGCGCCGTCGCGCTCCAGGATATGTGGCGCAGCTCGTCGCCCGGCACGTAATCGCGCAAGGATTCAAAGTCGCGCCCCTCGCCGCGCCAAGCCGCGCGACGCTGCGCCGCGACGAGCGAGCGCGCGCCGAGAGCCAACAGTTCCGCCTCTCGCGCGCGCCTGATGTTCGGATAGACCTTCACCGCCGCAGGCTCGCCCACGCGCTCCTCGCGCCACACAAGTCCAAGCCGCGAGACGTGGCGCACGGCCACGCGCCCGAACTCGAAACGACCGCGCCGCGACGGCTTCAAAACGTATATGAAAATCTGCGACTCAAGCGGCCCTACCGTTAGCTCCGCCTCGCGCGGCGAGAGCAGCGTAAGCTCCGGCGGGTACTCGTCCTTGACCTTCAGTTTGAAAGTGCGCGGCGTGTGATTGCTGACACGTATGCGAACCTCCGTCTCCGCGCCGATGTGAAAGCGACCGCCGAACTCGCGCACGACCTCAAGCCCTTCGGGCAGGCGGCTCGTGCGGCTGTCAATCAGCGCCAGAAGCAGCAGCGCCGCGTCGAACGCGAACGTCAGCCAACGCGCCCACGGTCGCCCCCAAGAGAGCGACAGCGGCACAAGGCCGAGCGCGACGAGCGCGTAGAAAAGTTTTGTGAAGACGAATCGCATTCCGCTTACAAAGCCCCGCGAGAGAGCGGCGTGACGCTTACACGCGCGCCCTTAATATTCATGCACGCTCCCGAACGTTCATCATCGTGGCGAGCATCGTCGCGACGAGCTTTTCCGCGCCGTCGCCATAGAGAGCAAAGAGGTCGCCCGTGCAGACCGTGACGTTGCGGCCAGCGCGTTTGACGCGCCCGCGCGCGACGAACGACTCGCCGGCTGCGGGAGATAGAAGGTTGAGCTTGAACTCGATGGACAAAACCTCGCCGCCCGCCGGCGTGAGACTCATGGCGGCGTAGCCGCATGCCGAGTCAACGATTGCCGCGACGATGCCTGCGTGCAGGTAGCCGTTCTGCTGCGTCAGGTCTGCGCGGAACGGAAGCGCGATCTCGACTTCGCCCGGAGCGATTTTCATAAGCTCCGCGCCGATTGTCTCCATCACGCGCTGCCGCTTGAAGCTCGCGCGCACGCGCGTCTCATAGTCGGGGTCTTGCGGGTCGAAGTCAGTCATGCAGTCTTCACGTTGTCGGGCGAAGTTTATAACGTCTCTCGGACGAAGCCTAGATCGCTTTCGAGTTGAGTGTATGGTAAATCGGGTTCACCGCAGAGGCGCAGAGAGCGCGGAGGGGGCGCAGAGAAAATTCAACACCTCTGCGCTAACTCCGCGTCCTCTGCGCCTCTGCGGTGAGTCTTGTTCCCTATACACTCAATTGAAAATTCCTCTAAGCCTTCAAGGGCGCGCGCCTGAATTCTCGTCAGCGAGTTTCAAAGAAGCGCCGATGTCGTCGCAGCTTAGCGAGACTCTTCGGCGCGTGCCGTCCAGAAGTCGCGGCCTTTCGCTGATTTCCAAAACAACGTCCGACGGCGCGTCGGCCTCCGCGCACAGACGCGCCGCGAGCGCGCGATAGATTCTCGGCTCCGGATAGAAGGGCACGCTCATCTCCGCGTAAGACCACCTGTTTGCATGCAGCAAGCACGCGCCGTCGCCTTGCACCTCAGCCGCGCGTCGCGAGCGCGGCGGCATGCGGCGGCAGACCGATTCGCTCAAGCGGAACGTCGCGCTGCTCGTGTTGCCCGAATAGAGCGACGCCGAAAGGTATGCGTCCCACAAACCGAACAGCCCGAAGAAGGGCATCACGACGAACAACAAAAAGACGAGCGCGTGCGAAGCGCGCCTGCCCCCCAGCAGCACTTCGCGCGCGTAGGAGCCGGCGTCGCGCCAGAAGAGGATGACGACGAACGCCATCATCGCCGCGTTCCACGGCCAGACGACCTTGTTGCGCCAGAATGGGACGTACAGCAGAAGCACGACCGCGTGCGTCAGGAGCGCGCCCGCGACCGCCGCGCTTCTGAACCTTCGCGTGAGCAGCCCCACGCCGATCAGCACCTCCGCGAGAGGGATGAAGAGTCCGGCGGGCGTCTCCGTCAACATGCGGAAGCCATCGGGCCAGACGCCGGCGTAGCGCCCTAGCACGATGGGCAGCGTCTCATGCACGAAGGCGTAATTCAGTTTCTGCATCCCGCCCCAGAAGTACATTGCGGCGACGACGAGACGGCACGCGTCAAGCGCACGGGCGCGCGCCTCGCCTTCGAGTCCACGCCGCGCGCCGATACCGAGCGCAAAGAGCATCAACGCGTACTGGTAGAACCACGGCTGCAAGCGCGACTGATCCCAAAGCACGAGAAGCGCGGCCAAGATTAGAAACGCGGCCACGTACCTGCCCGGCCTCTTCGCGAAAGCGAGAGGCGCGATCAAGATGAGCATCGCCGCGAAGAGCGCGAAGTCGAGCGGGAAAGGAACTGCGGGCAGAAAACCGAAGACGGGGACGGTCGGATAAAAGCGCGGCGACGAGAGCCACAATCGTCGCGAGTGAATCATGCTGAGCAGAAGCCCGAACGCGATTGCAACTCGCAGCCAGAAAACTTTGTCGCGCACCCCTTCGCGGAAAATCTCCGACACGCGCGAAGCCATCCCCCGCCGCTTCGCATCCGTTGAATCCGAAGCGCGCGAAGGCGAGTGCGCCGTCGTCATTGCGTGCGCCGCGTCTCGCGTGTGTGGCTCTGGGATCGTCACGGCGTTCTGAAAACTCGCGCGGCCCGCAGGCTACCTCGGAACTTCGATTGTGCTGAGTATGTCGGTAATGACTGCGTCGGTGGTCGCGCCGTCAAGCTCGGCCTCGGCGCGCAGAGAGACGCGGTGGCGAAGGACGGGCCGCGCGATGTCGCGCACGTCGTCGGGCGTCGCGAAGTCTCGACCGCGCATCGCCGCGAGCGCCTTCGCGCAGAGCAGAAGCGCGACGGACGCGCGCGGGCTTGCGCCGTATGCGACGCTGGGATGCTCGCGCGTGCGGCGCACGACTTCGACGAGGTAACGCTGCACGCCCAGCTCGACGCGCGCGGCGCGGACTTCGGCGCGGCAGTGCATGACGGCTTCAGGCTCGGCGAGCGTGCGTATGTCCACCTGATCGAGACGGCGCGCGTTGAAGCCCGCGTCCCAGTTGCCTACGACGCGCGCCTCCTCTTCCGCCGTCGGGTAGCTGACGATGACCTTCAAGAGAAAGCGGTCGAGCTGCGCTTCGGGCAGAGGATACGTGCCCTCGTACTCGATTGGGTTCTCCGTGGCGAAGACGGAGAAGAGAGGCGAGAGGCGATACAGCTCGCCGTCAATCGTCACCTGCCGCTCTTCCATCGCTTCGAGCAGAGCGGCCTGCGTCTTCGGCGGCGTGCGGTTGATCTCGTCCGCGAGCAGAACGTCCGTGAAGACCGGCCCGCGCCGCAGAGAGAAACTCGCGGTCGCCGTGTTGAAGACGTTCGTGCCCGTGATGTCCGAAGGCATCAGGTCGGGCGTGAACTGTATGCGGCTAAAATCCGCGCCGACGATTCGCGCGAGCGTCTTTACGAGCAGAGTCTTCGCCGTGCCCGGCACGCCCTCGATGAGCGCATGCCCTTCGGCCAAGAGCGCGACCAAGACCTGCTCGACGACCTCGTCTTGGCCCACGATGACCTTGCTCAGTTCTGTTTTTATGTGTTCGACTGTTGAGGGGACGTATTGAAGCATCTTTGTTTTGAGTTTTTAGTTTTCGTTTCGAGAAGAAAGCCGGAGTATGAAAGCACAGAAAATCGCAAAACTAAAATCTGAAATCAAAATTCCCTTCAGCGCGCCTGCCGAATCTCGCGCGAGCGCATGAGTATACCGAGGTCGCGCTCTTAGCTCTCGCGCAATAGTGCCTTAAAGCCCGCCTGACGGAAATGCTCGTCCGCCGTTAGAGCTTCGTTCAGACTTCGCTCTTGCATCACGACGAACGAGACGCAGTCGGTCAAGCCCCATTCCTTATCAGCGCGGCTGCTGTAGAGTTGACGCGCTCGCTCGTACAAGTCCTCTGTGAGTGGGACGATTTCCACGGCGGGGTCGTCTTCTAACGAGTTCAGCAATTCCATCGCGGCCCGACGATACCTTAGCTTCGACAAAGCATTACCGATTTCCAGAGTGATGGCGCGCGTGGTGACGATTGAAACGCCGTCGGACTCTATCTGCTCAGCTACGCGGACGGCTGACTCGTTGAACTGGTCGGCGGGTGCGGACAGGGCAATGGCGTATGAGGTGTCGAGGAACACGACTCTGTTCATGGCTATGAAGACTCGCCGCCGTAGAGATAATCGTCGAGGCGCGCAGACCAGTCGGGCGGGCCTTGCAGGTTGAGCGAGCGGGCCGTGCGGAGGAAGGATTTCGACTTTACGCGTGGTTCGTCTGTCGGTTCGATTGTGACACGGACGCGCGTGTTCGGCTCAAGCTCAATCGGCTCGTCGGGCCGAAGCACTTCGCCGTCGAAAACTGCCTCAAGCGTTTTGCTCATCCTTAGCCTCCTTACACTTGCAGAATACTCCCGTCTGCGGCGTTCCGCCTAACACATTTCCTGTTCAACGCGCCTGCCGAATCTCGCGCGAGCGCATGAGTATGCCGAGGTCGCGCTCAAGATCGCGCAGGGCGCGCGCAAGCTCGACGGCGCGGCGTGAGGTGAGCGGTGCGCCTGCGATTGAGTCCTCGCACTCGCGCATGAGGGCTTCCAGCTCGCGACTGCTTTTGCCCGAACGGCGCGCGACCTGCGCGGCGATCTTTTCGAGCGGGGCGTTCGGCGCGAGGCCGCCGTAGCGCGCGAGCGCGCGGCGCGTGCGCTGGTAGATGTTCTCTATCGCGAGGTCGTAGGCGCGCGCGCGCTGTTGAAGCTCGGCCATCGAGGCGACGAATTCGAGCTTCGACCGGCGGTCGGCGCGCGGCGCGGGCAGGGGGCGCGCGAAACGTCGCCCGCGCGTCCACACGACGGCCAGCGCGACGAGCGCGACTTGCGCGAACATCCAGAGGATGGGCGTGCCGCGAAAGTATGCGAAGAACTCGTTCTGCGTCGCGGCGTAGCCTTGATGAAACTCGTCGAAGGCGACGCGCGACGCGCGCCCGCCCGTGACGACGCCCACGGCGAGGAAGAGGTTATCGGCGCGGTTGATGCCGCCGTTCGAGACGATGTAGGGGTCGGAGAGGACGACGATGCGCCCCGCGCCGTACACGTAGTCAACGAGCAGCGCGCCCGCGCCCGTGCGCCCGTCCGAAAGGTGCGCGACGGGCGCGGGCGAGTCCGCGTCTTCCCCGTCGCCACTCTCTTCCTCTTCTTCCGGTTCGATGCTCGACGGAGATTCTTCTTCCGCTTCGTCCCAGATGTTCTCTTCCGCGTCGGAGTCCGGCGTGGGCGTAACGTTTACGCGCGCGGGCGGCGGCGCAGGGCCGTAGCCGATGCCGGTCGTGGCCTGCCCGGTCTGATAGATGTGCAGGCGTCCCGCGAATCGCGAGCGCGCCACTTCTTTCACGTCGCGCGTGAGCGCGGTCGGCTGAGCGGGCGCGACGAGCGGCACGCCGCGCGTCATCTGCTCTACGTCGTCGGGCCGGACGCCGGGGCCGGGCAACTCGAATATCTCGTAGCCGACGCGCCAACGCCCGGATGTCGGCAGGAGCGCGGGGTCTGGTGTGCGATCAATGATGACGAGCCGCCCGCCGCGCCGCACCCAGCGACGTATCGCGTCGGCCTCGCGACGCTCGACGCCGTGGCGCGTCTGCCCGACGATGACGAAGGTCGCGGGCTGCGCTTCACCCTCTTCAGCGAGCGAAGACATGGGCTGCTTCCAGCGCACAACGTCCACGCCCTTCTGCTGAAGGTACTCGAACAGTGCGCGCGTGCCCGTCCCGCCCGCGTTCTGAGTCGAGCGGTCGGGCGCAAACTCCGTCTCGCCCTCCTGCTCGACGCGCACATACGACGCTGCGTTGAGCGCCACGAGCAGGACGACCATGACGATGATGGTCAGGAAGATTAAGAGTCGGCCCTTCATTAAAGTCTGGAGTCTGGAGTCTGGAGTCTGGAGTCTGAAGTCTGAAGTCTGGAGTCTGGAGTCGGAAAGCTTTCTTGCTTTGACTCCAGACTCCAGACTTCAGACTCCAGACTGTTTTATCGCCTGTCTGCAACGCGCGCGGAAGTCAGTCCAGTCCGTCTCGCTCGCGTCTTGCAGACCGTACCAGTGCAGCTCGAAGTTGAACGTGAGCGGCAGCATCTCCGTGTAGAGAGACTGCGGCGCGGCACGTCGGACGGCTTGCAGGTAGTCGCGGTTCGTCTTGTGCTGTTCGAGGCGTATGATGCCTCTGTCGCCAAGCTCGCACAGGAGCGCGATGTACGCCTTGCGTATCGCGCCGCGCAGATCGCCCGCGCGCGCGAGCCGTTCGGCGGCGTCGAGCAAGTCCGACGCGGTCTGGTCGGCTTCGAGCCGCTCGCCTAAAACTACGCGCGCCTTTCGCCTGAGCTTGAGCGTCTTCGGGTCGCGCGCGCGGCGTGACCAGAAACGCCAGCCGACGTATGCGAGAACCGCGAGGCAGAGCGCGAGTACGATCACTTGCGCGAGCTGCGAGAAGCGCGGGTTAGAGCCGGGGCGTATGGGGCCGGCGTCGGGGAAGATGCCGCGGAAGATTTCGCGTATCCACTCGACGATCTGCTCGATGATGCGCTGTAGCGCGCCGCCCTGCTCGGCCTTCCGGTTGAATTCGGGGTCGCGCAGGATGGCATTCAGACGACCACGCTCGGCGTCCTTGTCCTGCTGCTCCGCGCCCGCCTCAAGCTCGTCCAGACGCGACGCGAGCGCGCGCAGTTTCTCGGCTACTCCGCGCAGAGCGTCGGCGCGCTTCCCGTTGTCCGACGCGCGTCCGTACTCTTCGAGCGCGGGGTATAGCCAAGAGTTATCAACCTCAATCGAGCCGCCCGCCCACTCGACCCTTTCCTTCGGCGGCAAAAGCCTACGCACCTTGCTGAGCGTCGCCGTCTCTCTTCTGGGCAACTGGAGCGCAACGTCCGGGTCGAAGTCTTCCTTCTCCCAAACCTCCGGCTTCTCCGCCCTCTTCAACTGCTCGCAGAACTCCGCAAGCTCTTCGAGCGGCGCGACCGACTCGCGCACGCGCTCTCGATACTGCGCGAGCGTCGAGGGCGTTGCGCGCTCTGGCGTCGAGACCTTCGGCGCGCTCGCGGGCTTCGCCGCGACGAGCAGCGATAGCGGCGAGACGAACGCGAGCGACACGAACGCCGCGGCGAGCATGCGAGGCACGATTTTTTTCAGAGCGTCTTTCATCCGTCTTTCAGTCGCGGCCCATCGCCCCTGCATCGCACGACGAACTTCAAAGCCCCAGCGTCGAGCTGGGGAACTTCTCTTCCTCGCGCGGTCGCTTCATCTGCGGCGCGGCCAGCGCGGGCGCGAGCGGCGCGTGCACGCCCACGGGCACTGCGGGCATCTCGCCCAGACGCTGCGCCGCCAGAAGCTCTATGTCGTAGCCCTCGTGCCGCACGCGCTCATCCACGTAGAGAAGTGACATCCCCATCATCCACACGGGCGCGAGAAGTATCGCGCTCAGTTGCCCCACGACGACGCGGCTTACGGCATACCACGCGGGCAGACGCGACGCGTCCAGCTCAAACGGGCTGATGCCGTTTAAGTAGCCGAGCCATCCAAGCGGTATGAGCAAAAGCATCACCGCCGAGTAGCTCGCGAACACCGTGAACAGAAACATACCCATCAGACGGCGCACGTTCCCGCGCGCAAGTGTGACGCTCCGGCTGATTGATTCGAGCACGCCCTTGCCCTCGACCATCAGAACCTGCGGCACGTATGCGACGCGCCCCGCCACGAGGAAGAAAAGATAGAGCGCCAGCACGAGCGAGGCCACGTACAGCGTGATGCTCAGGATAGCCGTCAGCCACGGCATCCCCGCCGCCACAGATACCGCGATGACGATTAAGATAAGCAGCATCGCGATGAACATCGCCACCGACGCCAGCACCGCCGAGAAGATCATGCACAGCACGACCGCCAGCGTCGCCAGCAGCAGCCGCCCGAAACGCGCGCGCACGCTTCTGTAAATCAGACGCGCCGTCACAGGCTCGTCCCACAGAAGATGCATCACGAGATTGCGCGACGCCCCACCCATCACGATAAGTTGCGCGAGCAGTCCGAGAAACCAGAGAAGTAGGCCGACGAACGCGAGCATCACGTAGAGCAGCAGTCGTCCCCCGCTGCCCGTCGCCGCCATCGCACGGATGCTCACAGACCACAGAACCGTCCCCGCCGCCGAGACGATGACGGGCGGCGCGCTCGCGCGCACGAGCGCCATGAAGTGACGACGATAGAGCCGCACCGTGCGGTCAATCAGGTCGCCCGCGCCGAGCGGCGCGAGTTGCAGTTGTTTGATAGCCGTCGTCGCCAAAAGATTTTTTTCCGCGCCCGTCGGGCTTAAAGATTTCGGTCTGCGTGAGATTCGCCGCGGATTTTAGCACGGCGTAACCCGAAGTCCGGCAGCAAAGACACGAAACATCAAGTCCCGCGTTTTAGCGCAGTAAATGTATAAGAATCAAGACCGTGGCGCGAGCTTCGACCCTCTCGATCAAAATACCTGCTGCTTAACCAAATTTCTGTAGGTATCCGAAAACTTGGACAAAATCCCCACCTCAGAGCCTGCGTCCCGGAAATTAAATTTCGTAAATAAAAGACTTTGTAACGCAACTCTACCGTCCTTAATACACGGCACAAATCTTGCTATTTTTCCTCCATGCAAACTGTGAGTGGCGGAAGACGTGCCAACTCGACTTCCGTTCCGCACTAACAACCCTAAGGCCACAAACCAAAATTTCACCCGCAGCACACGTTTCATGTGAGGAGGGAGAGTGTAGTGAGTACCCAGATGAGAACAAAATTTCTTGCCCTGATCGCTATGCTGGCGTGCGTCTTCGCTTTTGCGATGCCCGCCGCCGCGCAGACGATTAACGGTAACATCGTCGGAGTGATCACCGACGAACAGGGTGCAGCCGTTCCCGGCGTCACCGTTACCGCTACGAATACCGGCACGGGCGCAAGCCGCACCGCCACGACTAACGACGAAGGCATCTACCGCATCTCGGCCCTGCCCGTCGGCGATTACACCGTCAAGGCCGAGAAGACCGGCTTCACGGCGGCCAACGCGACGGTCGGCGTCAGCGTCGGCGTTGACTCGAATGCCGACATCATGCTCAAGACCGGCGGCGTCACCGAGAACGTGACCGTCGTCGCCACGGGCGCGCTGCTCGACGCGACACAGAGTCAGGTTGCGAAGACCGTCGAATCGACGCGCATCCTTGAGCTTCCCGGTCGCAACACCTTGAACGGTCTTGCGCTTCTGAACCCCGGCGTGCTGCCGAACAACAACGGTCGGCCCGGATCGGGCTTCGCCGTCAACGGCAACCGCACGCGCTCGAACAACTTTACGATTGACGGCGCGAACAACAACGACCAGTCGCTCTCCATTCCGCGCCAGAACCTTCCGCCCGAAGCCATCGGCGAGTTCCAGATCATCACGAATAACTTCGCCGCCGAGTTCGGTCGCAACGCCGGCTC
>DASQLL010000378.1:0-3377 GCA_035630035.1 Pyrinomonadaceae bacterium
GGCCACGCCGTCTGGGTGCTGTGGAGCGTGTCGCCCGTGCGCGCGAGCGGCAGCCGCGCGCTCCACCTCATCTTCCAGATTCAGGACATCACCGACCGCAAGCGCGCCGAAGAGCAGCTACTGCACGACGCCTTCCACGACGCGCTGACGGGACTGCCGAACCGCGCGCTCTTCATGGATCACGTGAAGATGGCGATACAGCGCTCGCGCCGCACGGGCAACCGCCTGTTCGCCGCGCTCTTCCTAGACCTCGACCGCTTCAAAATCATCAACGACTCTCTCGGCCACATGGTCGGCGACCAACTGCTCGTCGGCATCGCGCACCGCCTCGAAGCCTGTCTCAGGCCGGGCGACACCGTAGCCCGACTCGGCGGCGACGAGTTCACAATCCTGCTCGAAGACCTCTCTGACATAGAGGACGTTCTCGAAGTCGCGACGCGCGTGCAGGAGGCCGTGGCGCAGCCCTTCAACATCGGCGGCCACGAGGTCGTCACCACCGTGAGCATCGGCATCGCCATGAGCAACGTGAGCTACGAGCGCGCCGAAGACCTTCTGCGCGACGCGGACACGGCGATGTACCGCGCGAAGATGATGGGCAAGAAGCGGCACGTCGTCTTCGACAAGGAGATGCACGACCGCGCGATGGAACTGCTCCAGCTCGAAACAGACCTGCGCCGCGCCATCACGCGCAAGGAGTTCTTCCTCAATTATCAGCCCATCGTCTCGCTCGACACGGGCAAGGTCAGCAGCTTCGAGGCGCTCGTGCGCTGGCGACACCCGGAGCGCGGGCTTGTGATGCCGACGGATTTCATCACCGTCGCGGAGGAGACCGGCCTCATCGTCCCGCTCGGCCAGTGGGTCTTGGGCGAAGCGTGCCGGCAGATGCGCGAGTGGCAGAAGTTCTATCAGGTGGACGAGGACGTGACGATAAGCGTCAACCTTTCGAGCCGACAGTTCTCGCAGGCCGACCTCATCGAGCAGGTCTCTTCGGCCCTGCGCGACACGGGCCTTCCCGCGCACAGCCTCAAGCTCGAAATCACCGAGAGCATGGTCATGGAGAACATAGACACGGCCATTGACATGCTCACGCAGTTGCGCGGCCTCGGCATCGGCCTCTCGATTGACGACTTCGGGACGGGCTACTCTTCGCTCTCCTACCTGCACCGCTTCCCGATTGACACGCTCAAGATTGACCGCTCGTTCGTCGCGCAGATGACCGACAACTCGGAGAACGCCGAGATCGTCCGCACCATCGTCACGCTCGCGCGCAGCCTCAGCATGGACGTTATCGCCGAGGGCGTCGAGAGCTACGAACAGTTGCAACAACTCGGCAACCTCGGATGCGACTACGGGCAGGGCTACCTGTTCTCAAGGCCCACCGCCGGGGCGCAGGCCGTCGAGCTGCTTTTGAAGGGCGGTTTCGCGAATCTGATTTCAGGGGAGAAGCATGCCGGCAAGTGCGTGCTAGCCGCTTGATTAGAAAAAGGAATAGCCGCCGAACGTGTGTCAATAGAAATGATTCAAGCCTTGAAGAAAAAAGAAGCCGAGCCTAGCTCGGCTTCCTTCTTTGGTCTGTTGATAAGCTCCGTGTTGCCGCTTCAACCCCTCGCAACGCCTCCGCGAAATTCGTTGAAGAGGCCCAAGCCGCCGAGCACAATCGAAAGCACGCCGATGACTTGACCAATCGTTATCGCGGTACAGGCGATGCAGAAGACGCCGTCGGGTCTGAACAGCAACACGCCGACCAGTATCTGAAGCGCATACGCCAAGACACGTACCATTTTCATATTTTTCCTCCTTAAGTGGCCGCGGCTGGAAGAATCTCCACTACGGGGCGACCGGGCCTTTGTGGGTGAGCGCCTCGGGAACCGAAGTCCGGCTGCGGTAACTGATCTGCCGTGCTTCTTACCGGACGCTCTCACGTGCGTCGCGTGAGGCGCACATTCATCGGGTTGCGTCGGATGCGTCTCGAATACTCGACGCCGGAGACATTAAAGCTACGAGGCGAGATTTTTCGCCGACCGCCTGTAAGCCTCAACAATCCTGCCCATTCACTCCACCGTCTCGGCCAGATTCGATTTGTACTTCGTGCCCGTTTTGCGGTCGTTCAGCTCGATGTAAATCCAGCTCGGAGGGACGACGCCAACTTCCAGAGCGAACCATATTTTACTGAGGTCGTCGGGTTTTCCGAATGCACAGAATCCGTTGAGACGCTTCCCGCTCTGCTCGTAGATATCCACCCACGTGCGTGATGCTTTCGTGTTGGTCCCGCAGGGCGGCAAATCCGGCGCGGCGGCGAACATCTCACTCGGATAGGCTTCACGGTTGTCAACGCTGTACCTGTACCTTGTCCACTGCTTCCCGCCTGTCTCGTAATACTCTAACCCCGTTAGATAAAGCTGGGGGTTAGGCAGCGTGCGCTGCGCCGTCGAAACGCCGACGGGCGCGAGCGACATCAAAAACAGACTTGCTAAGAGCGTCGCGACTGTTCTTCCGGCCTTCAATCTCATCGTCGTTTCCTTTCTTCCACGTGTGAAAGCGCGTGCAAGATATTCCCGCGCCGTGCGGGTGTCAATAGAAAAGATTCCGTTTGCGGCGGAAGAATGGATTCTGTTCGGTCTTGCTCTTGGACGGGCGTTTGGCGTGCTCGAATGTGGGCGTGCCTGATAGTTGAAGAGGACGGAGGCGCGGAGGCGTTGAAGTTATCCCAAAAGATCGCCGACGCTCACGGCAAGCTCTTTCAAAGTCAGAGACTGCGCCCGCTCGCCGCGCACCGTATGCACCGCGATGCGATAGGCGTCGCCCGCGGGGTCTGCGTAAATCTCAATCAGTTCGTCGGGGATGTTCACGAGCCACACTTCCTGTATTCCCGCGCGCGCGTAGAGAGGGATTTTCACAGAGCGGTCAGTGACGACAGTTGTGTCCGCGACCTCTACGACGAGTAGCACGTCGGCGGGCGTCGGATGCGCTCCACGGTAGAAGTCGTCGCGCCAACGCAATAAAGCCAAGTCCGGCTGCGGCTCGGAAAAGTCGTTCAGACGAATCGGGTCTTGTACGCTCACAATCAGTTTGCCGCCGAAGAGACGACTCAGGAGTTCGCTCAAAAATTTTACACACGCGGCGTGAGGACTGCCGATGGGTGACATTGCGTAGATTTCTCCTTCGATAAGCTCAAGGCGGGCGTCCGGTGGAAAGACGCCCGCCTCGCCCATGCGCTCGTACTCGTCGGATGTGATCCAACGCTTCGCCAATTCGCGCGACATGATTTTTATTCTTCCTCTTCGGCCCTGATTCTGCCCTCGGCTTTGGCCTGCTCGACTATCTTATTGGCGATCTGTCCGGGCACGGGGTCGTAGTGCGAGAACTCCATGTGGAAC
>DASQLL010000379.1:0-9676 GCA_035630035.1 Pyrinomonadaceae bacterium
TGACTTCTGACTTTCCTGTTACGGCGTCGCGGGCTGCTTGTACTTGTCCATCAACTTCTGGAGTCCGTCGGTCGAGCCGCCGTGACGAAATTTGTAGCTCTGCTCAAGGTCTTTCTTGAGCTGGTTGTACGCCGGCTGGTACTGCGCGTTGCCTTCGAGGTTCGCAAGCGCGCGGGCCTGCGCCTCCATGACCGTGTCGAGCGATTCGTTGACGCGCTTGAGCAAGGCGTCTTTCTCGGCGCCGGGCAACGCGGCCTTGTACTGCTTGGCGAGCAGGTCGTAGTCGTCGTTGATGAGGTCAACGAGGATGAGGTAGACCGCCGGATCGGCGACTCTGAGCGCGGCTGCCTTCTCAAGGCGGGTGCGCGCCGTGGGCTTGTCGCCCGTCTTGAGCGAGATGATGCCGGTCGCGCGGTAGAGCGTCGGGAGCGTCAAAGTCTTGAAGGTCGCCCACTGGGCCGCGTCAGCCGTGGCGGGCCGCTTGTCGGCCTCAAGCAGCTCTATGGCCTTCGCGCCGTACTGCTGTCCCTGCTCGGCGTAGCTGTTGTTGTCCTTGATGACCTCGTTCGAGGCGAGCACGGCCAGACGGCTGAGCGTGTCCACATCTTCCGGGTGTTTTTCGAGCCATGCAGGGGCGAGCTTGAAGACATCCGCCGCGCGGCTGGCGTTGAGCAGGGCTGTGAGCAGCATGCCGTTAACAAGATCGGCCTCGGCAGGCTCGTTGAAAAAGTCTAGGTAGGTCTGGGCCAGTGAGATTTTGAGGTTGGCGTCCTGCGTACCGGATATTTCGGCGGCGACCGCTTCCGCGACGCGGGGGCGCAGAGAGCTTTTCGGGTATTTCTTGATGAACTCCGCGGCGGCCTGCAACTTGGCCTCGCCGCCCTTCGCCTTGTTGATCTTCTCGGCGGCCTCGCGCTCGCCGCTTGAGACTTTAGCGTCCGACTGCTTGTTGTCCTGCGTCGCAGCGCCTGCGCCGACGCCCGCCGCCCCGACCGACAGCCAGCAGGCGCAGGCAAGCGCGCACGTCCGAATAGTTCTGAACCTCATCTCGCTCGCTCCTCTTTTTTGGATTGCTTCTGACTTTTAAACGGTAGCATCAGGGTACACCAGAAAGAAGCATTGATGAAGCCGCGCGGCGGAAGGATGCACGCTAATCGGAAACGCGACCGTCAGGGAGCGTGTCTTCTTCACCGAAGACACGCTCCCTGACGGTCGCGTTTCCGACTTTGTTGACTCAGTGAATCAGCAGCGCGTCGCCCGGCTCTTCGACTCCGGCGATGGAGCGGTAGTTCAGCTCGTTGCCGTCCTGAAAGACTTCGACGAGCGTGGTGCCCGCGAGCGCGCCCTGAATCAGCGCTTCGGAGAGCGGGTCTTCGACGTGCTTCTGTATGGCGCGACGCAAGGGGCGCGCGCCGTATGAGCGGTCGCCGCAAGTCTTCTCGACGATCCAGCGCTTGGCCTCTTCGGTCAGGCGGACTTCGAGACCACGCCGCTGCAAGGTCTTGTTGAGCAGCTCGACCTGTAGGCCGACGATCTCCAAAAGCTCTGCGTCTAGCAACTGGTCGAAGATGATTATCTCGTCGAGGCGGTTTATGAACTCCGGGTTGAAGGTGTGGCGCACGGAGTTCATCACCATCTCTTCCATCTTCTCGCGCGAGGCGTCGGGGTTGGCCTGAAAGCCCATCGTGCCCTTCTTCTGTATGAAGCGCGCGCCGATGTTCGAGGTCATGATGATGATCGCGTTCTTAAAATCAATCGTGTTGCCGAGTGCGTCCGTCAGGATGCCGTCCTCGAAGACTTGCAGCAGCACGTTGAAGATGTCGGGGTGCGCCTTCTCTATCTCGTCGAAGAGCAGGACGGAGTAGGGCGAGCGTTTGATGCGCTCGGTCAATTGTCCGCCCTCCTCGTGGCCGACGTAGCCGGGGGGCGAGCCGATGAGTTTGGAGACCGAGTGCTTCTCCATGAACTCCGACATGTCGAAGCGAATCATCGAGCGCTCCGAGCCGAAGAGGAACTCGGCGAGGCTTCGCGCGACCTCGGTTTTGCCGACGCCCGTCGGGCCTAAGAACAGAAACGAGCCGACGGGGCGGTGCGGGTTCTTCAGGCCCGCGCGCGAGCGGCGTATCGAGCGCGCGAGCGCGGAGATTGCGGGTCGCTGCGCGATGACGCGGTTGCGAAGCTCGTCCTCGATTCGCAGAAGCTTCTGCGTCTCTTCTTCTTTAAGCGAGGTGACGGGGATGCCAGTCCAGCGCGCGATGACTTCCTCAACGTCGTCTTTGGTGACTTCGACGGCGAGAAGCATCTCGTCCTCTTCGGTAAGCGGCGAGCCTGCGAGGCCCGCACTGCGGAAGTAGCCGCCGCGGTCGCGCTCGTCGAACACATCGCCGCGCGTGGCATCCGAGTGTGCAAAAGCGCCGGGCATGTCGCGCCGCACGCGCAATTTCACGCGCGCGCCCGCTTCGTCAATCACGTCAATCGCCTTGTCGGGGAGGAAGCGGTCGGGTATGTACCGGCTAGACTGGTAGACGGCGGCCTCTAGCGCGTCGTCGGTGTAGCGCACCTGATGGAACGCTTCGTAACGCTCGCGCACGCCGCCCAAGATAGAGACGGCTTCCTCTTCCGAAGGCGGCGGGACTTTGACGGCCTGAAAGCGACGCTCTAAGGATCGGTCTTTCTCGATTGACTTGCGAAACTCCGCCGGGGTGGTCGCGCCGATGCACTGAATCTCGCCGCGCGAGAGCGCGGGCTTAAGGATGTTCGCCGCGTCGAGCGAGCCTTCCGCGCTTCCCGCGCCGACGAGCGTGTGCAGCTCGTCAATGAAGACGATGTACTGCGGGTTATCAATCAGCTCGCGCATGATCTGCTTCAGACGCTCCTCGAACTGGCCGCGATACTTCGTGCCCGCGACGATCAAGCTTAGGTCGAGCGAGAGGATGCGCTTGTTCTCTAAAAACGAAGGCACTTCGCCGCGGACGATTCGCTGCGCGAGTCCTTCGACGATTGCGGTCTTGCCGACGCCCGGCTCGCCTATGAGGACGGGGTTGTTCTTCGTCCGGCGGCAGAGGATTTGGACGACGCGCTCGATCTCGCCCTCGCGACCGACGAGCGGGTCGAGCTTGTCGTTCGCGGCATCGTCCGTCAGGTCGCGCGAGAACTCGGCGAGGTGCGGCGTCTCCTTCTTCTGCGCGGCGCGCGGGTCATTGCCCGACTGGCGCGAGACCTCTTCGCGGACGGCGTTCAGACGCAGTCCGCGCTCGTAGAGAATCTCGGCGGCCATCGAGCGCTCTTCGCGCAGAAGGCCGAGCAGAAGGTGTTCCGTCCCGATGTGGCGGTGCTGAAGGCGGTCTGACTCCTCGTGCGCGTATGCGAGGACGCGTTTCGTCTCAGGCGCGAGCGGCAGCTCGACCGAGGTCGAAATCTTTTCGCGCAGGGGCGCGCGCCCCTCAATCTCTTTGCGTATGTTCTCAAGCGAGGTCTGCGCGCGCTGGAGAAAGCGCGCCGTCAGAGTTTTGTCCTCGCGCATGAGGCCGAGCAGAAGATGCTCCGGCTCGATGGCAGGAGCGCCGAACTGAGAGGCCTCGTAACGCGCGAAGAAGATAACTCTCCGCGCCTTCTCCGTATATCGCTCAAACATAGAGAATATTTCCGACCGATGAAGACGTTTGGCGTTTCGTTTCCGCGCGGCCTGAAATTTCGGGGAAGCCGCCGCGAGTCCGCCCTGTCCCGCATTATAACTGAAACGAAGCGCGTGTGTCAGAATTAAAAGGCAGAGGCTAGAGGTTAGAGGCTAGAGGCTAGTTTTCCGTCTCGACCACGCCTTTTATTGCCATAAGGAACGCTTACAAACGAATTCTTTACTAGCCTCTAGCCTCTAGTCCCTAGTCTCTAGTATTCGTCCATCATCGAGCCGCAGAACGCGGTCGCACATGCGCGCCAGCCGCTCGTTGTGCGTGGCGACGAGGACGCAGGCGCGTGCGTCGCGGCACAGGTCGAAGAGGAGCGCGCCGACCTCTTCGGCGTTGCGCGCGTCGAGGTTGCCTGTAGGCTCGTCGGCGAGGATGAGGCGCGGGCGCGTGACGAGCGCGCGTGCGACGGCCACGCGCTGCTGCTCGCCGCCCGACAACTCGCCCGCGATGTGCGCCGCGCGCGACGCGAGGCCGACTCGGCTTAGCATCTCGCGCGCGTCGGCTCGCGCCTGCTTCGGCCCTCGACGTGCCACCAAGAGCGGCAGCGCGACGTTCTCCTCCGCCGTAAGGTCTGCCAGCAGGTGGTGAGACTGGAACACGAAGCCGACCTCACGCCCGCGCCAGAGCGCGAGGCTACCGCGCGTCGCGCCGAGCACATCGAACTCGCCGAGACGCGCGCTCCCGCCGTCGGCCTCTTCTAGTCCGCCGAGCACGTGCAAGAGCGTCGTCTTCCCCGCGCCCGAAGCCCCCACGACCGCAGCCATCTCGCCCGCTTTAAGCTCAAGCGACACGCCGCGCAGAACCTCCAACCTTCCGCCCGACGGATCGCGGAAAGACTTCCACACGTCTTCGACTACGAGTCTGGAGTCTGGAGTCTGGAGTCTGGAGTCAGAAGGCCACTTGTATTCCGAAGACTGTTCGGCATCTGCCCGCGCAGACTCCGACCGCCGTGCGCGTGCGCGCTCTTCAGACTCCAGACTCCAGACTCCAGACTCCAGACTCTCTCTCATTCGTGCCTCAAGACTTCGGCGGGCCGAACGCGCGCCGCCTGCCGCGCCGGGTAGATGGTCGCGAGCAGGCTGACGGCGAAGGCCGCGAGCGCGATAAGAATAACGTCGGGCGCGTGCGGGTGAAGCGGGACGGACGAAAGCGAGTACACGTCGGGCGGCAGTCGCACAAGCTCGAAGCGATCCGCGACGAAGCAGGCCGCGAGTCCGAGCGCGACGCCCGCGAGCGCGCCCAAAGCGCCGACAATCGCCCCCTCGATCATGAAGATCAGCATGACGCCGCCGGGCCGTGCGCCGAGTGCGCCGAGCGTCGCGATGTCCGCGCGTCGCTCGACGACGACGAGCGCGAGCGTCGTCGTGATGTTCAAGGCGGCGACGATTGTGATGAGCAGGATGATGAGCGCGACCGTCCGCCTTTCGAGCGCGAGCGCGGCGAACAGCGGACGGTTCGCTTCGCGCCAGTCAACAGCCGTCCACCCTTCGCCGAGCGCCGCGCGCAAGCGACGCGCCACCTCATCGCTCGCATAGATGTCGCGCACGCGGACGCTCAAGACCGTCGAGCCTGCGCCCGCGCCCGCCGCGCGCGCGACGCCTTCGAGCGAGGCGTAAGTCCAAGCCGAATCGAAATCGTAAAGCCCCGAACGGAACACGCCCTCGACGCGCACACGCCGCGCGCGCGGCACGAACCCCGTCGCGCCCGCCATCGCGCCCGTCTCCGCGACGCCCGACGCACGCTCGCCCGTCAAGACCCAGCCCTCGTCGCCCGGCTCGGTCAAGCCCGTCCGCTCGGCCAGCTCCGCGCCGACGATTACCGGTATGACCTCTTCGTTTTGACCCTCGCCCGAAGGGGCGGCTTGCCGCGCGTCCGCCGCATCGAGAAAGAGCGCGTCGAGCGATCCTTTCGTCAGCGTCTCCTGAACCCCCGCGCGCGCGGCGGAGTCCACGCCGCGCAGAAGCGTGTAGGCCGCGCCCGAAGGCCCGCTCAAGAGCGCGCCCTC
The DNA here is from genome assembly GCA_035630035.1 of Pyrinomonadaceae bacterium. Classification (GTDB taxonomy): domain Bacteria; phylum Acidobacteriota; class Blastocatellia; order Pyrinomonadales; family Pyrinomonadaceae; genus QHXN01. The sequence continues at coordinate 5,692 of DASQLL010000379.1, forward strand.
GTAGACGGTCGGCTCGGCTTCGCTGACGCCTTCGACCTCCAGCACGCGCGCCGCCACGCCGCGCGCATCTTCTATCTTCGCGCCGTCGGCGCGCGCGAGCGTCACGTGCGCCGTGCCGCGCAGAATTTTGTCGCGCAGCTCATCGCGGAATCCGTTCGCGAGCGCGACGGCCACGACCATCGCAGCCACGCCGCACGCGATGCCGACCACAGCCGCCACAGCAGTCCAACGCGCCACGCGACGACCGCGGCGCGCGCGCAAGTAGCGGAGCGCGAGAAAGAGTTCGTAGGGCATAAAAACAGAAGGCAGAAGGCAGTATGCAGAAGGCAGTTGGCGGAAAGCAACGCAGACAAGGCGCGCGGCATTCGTTGCACGCGTCAGCCCCGATAGGGGCTGAGGAGATTAGCCGGGGGTGAGCGAGTCCGTAGCGAGCCGAGGGCGAGCGAAGGACAAAGCGTAACCCCCGGAAATAAATCGCATAAAAGAATCCCGCCCCGGAGGGGTGGCGGAAGCGCACAGTGATGGTAGCTTGCTCAATAACAAACGTCGTGTCCACCGCCCCTCCGGGGCGGATTTCATTTTGTGTGTGCTGTTCCGGGGGCAGCGCTTCGGCGCTCCGCGCCTCCGGCTCACCCCCGGCTAATCTCCCTCGCCCCTTCGGGGCGCATTTCAATCTTTCCTCCTCATATCCAGCACGGCGACCCACTGTCCGTTCTGCTCTTTGTTGAAGACGACGCGACCACCGAGCAGTTGCCGCGCTTCTTCAAGCTCAAGGCCGCCGTGCGTCGTGAACAGCAGCGCAACGTCGTACTCGGACTTTCGTTGCGCGGCGCGCTCCAACGCCTCGCGCTTGAAATTCTCGACCGCGAAAACTTTGAGCGCGCGGTCTGTGTAGCCGAAGTAAGGATTCTTCAACTCGTCGGTCGCGGGCCACGTCGTCAGCACGCGCGCTTCGGGGTCGCGCGCGGCTAGAAAGCGCGCGGCGTCGCGGTGCAGTACGATGAAGTCGCGGTAGTTTAGATTCTCCTCCCAAGGGAAGGCGTAAGTCGGGTTGACGACGGTGCGGTAGGCGAACGCCGCGCAGACGAGCGCGACGGCGAGCGGCCACGCGGGGACGCGCCGCCACAGAGTAGAGACCCAGACGAGGACGACGAGCGGCAGAACGGGCAGCATGTAGCGCGCCAGCACCGCGCCGCCGACGATTGAGAGCGCGACGACGTGAGCGAGTATGAGCGCGGCGAACAGAAGCTGCACCGGCACGGCTATGCGCGGACGCTCAACGCCGTCGCGGTCGCGCCTCGGCTTCAAAAACATCGCGGCCAGCCCCGCGAGCGTGAGCGCCCAGAGATTCATGTGCGCGGTGACGTGCGCGAGCCTGCGCCAAGCGGTTTCGAGTATGCGCGAGAGGTTGAGCGTGGACTCTACGTTGTAGCGAAAGTATTCCGGGTTGCCGAACGTGTAGCCCGTCTGCGCGCGGTGGTACGCGAACCAAAGCGCGAGCGGCACGCACGCCAGAAGCAGCGCGAGCGACCACGCGAACGAACGGCGACGCTCGACGCAGACCAACTCCGCGAGTTTTTCTTTCTTCGCGGCGAGCAGGCACAACAACTCCCATCCGAACAACGTGAGCGGCACGAGAACCGCCGTCTCCTTCGCAAGCGCGGCCAGTGCGAACAGCGCGATACTCGCAGCACGCCGGACACCACGACTCTCAAACGCGCCCACCGCGTCGCCCCTCACTGTGATTTCGACTGGCAACGTCTCCCCGTCTCCCCCTCTCCCCGTCTCCCCGTCTCGTCTCTTCTCAGGCGGCAGGTAAAAGACGAGTCCCCAGACGGTCAGCGCGGCCACCATCATGTCGAGGTGCGCGAGCGCGCTCTGCGCGAAGAAGACCGGGTAGAGCGCCGTGCAAAGAACGGTGGCGGCGGCCACGCGCGCATTCGCCACTCGCTCCGCGAGGCGGAACGTCCCGAAGAGCGCAAGTGACGCAACGAGAAGCATCGCCGTGCGCGCGACCGCGATGTGAAAGCCGAACAGCTTCCAAGCGAGCGCGATGAGCGCCATCACGAGCGGCGGGTGCGCGTTCGAGAGCGTCGAGTGCGGTATGAACTCGCCGTCGGCGTAGATGTCGCGCGCAGCCGGGATGAAGTAGCCGGCCTCGTCCCAGTAGTAAGGCAAATCGAGCAGCGTCAGGTGAAGCAGATAAACGGCGACGAAGATGCTGACGAAAATCAGCAGCGGTCTGAGCTTGCGTGTGAGCGGATAGTGCGTGCTTGAAGGGCGCGGGGCGTGTGCGTCGTCGCGTGCGGCGTCAGATTTTCTTTGAGGAGTCGTCATCCGGCGGCGTCAGCGACTTTATCAGTTCATGGTCGAGCGAGCTTTCGGGCCGCTTGACCATCGTCAGGCGGTTGCCGCGCTTATTGTACTCGACCTCGTCCATGATGTTGTAGATGAGCAGCACGCCGCGCCCCGAAGTCTTGAAGAGGTTCGCGGGGTCGCGCGGGTCTGGAATCTCGTTCACGTCGAAGCCCTCGCCCTCGTCCTCGATTGAAAAGCGCGCCTCCTTCGCGGAGAGGTCGGCGGTGATGCGGACGATCTTGTGCGGGTCGTGGCGGTTCCCGTGCTTGACCGCGTTGACGAAAGCTTCGTCTAAAGCGATGAAGAGGTTCGACGTGTCGGGCTTGATAACGCCCAGAGCGGAGACGCGCTCGATGAGGTAGTGCAGCACGCCGTTCATCAAGGATATGTCGCTCGGCAGCTCGAACTCTATATGCTCGCGCACGAAGGGCAGAACCTTGAGGTCTTCGACGAAGCGCAGCTTGTAGCCCAAAGTCTTCTCGACGATGTTGCGAAGCTCCTCGTGATCGTAGGGCTTGCCGAGGTAGTTGGCCGCGCCGAGCTTGAAGGCCTTGATGATGCCGTCGTGCTGCGCTTCTTCCGAAGAGACGACGACGGGGACGAACAGTCGCTTGCGCTTCAGCTCCGAGACGATCTGGACGCCGGAGTCTGCGTACTCGGCGAGGTCTGAGATGATGAGGTCGAAGTCTTCGAGGTCTTCGCGGCCCGTGGCCTCGGCGCGGTCGGCGGCGGTCACGACCTCATGGCCCAGCTCGCACAGGGCGTTAGAAAGCACCGAGCGTAACTCGGCGTTGCCTTCAACGATGAGAATCCGTCGTCTCTCCATCAGCAAACTTTTACCTTTAAGCCTTGAAAACAGGGAGGGCGCGAAAAGCTTTAGTTCGCGAGATTCCAGAAGCTTTCCGCCAACGCTGTACGACGCGGGGCGAGGCGTCGTTCGAAATATATCACACAAGACGGGGGCGAGAGGCAAGACCGTAGCGCCGTCAGGCGCGAAAGAATAGTAGCCCACGTCGTGAGCCGTGGGCGTGAGCGATTATTCAACAATCATAAGCCCCGGAAGGGGCGAAAGAGATTCGATACAGCCCGGCTCTCATACTCGATTCTCTTTCGCCCCTACGGGGCTTGAGCTTTTTTTATCTTTGCATGTCCCCACGGCTGACGCCGTGGGCTAATGCTCTTCCGCCGCCTACGGCGGCTGCCGGCCTCGCATGACCGTCGAGACTTTTGCTAGACTCGCCGCGAAACCTTATGCAAGCTTCCGCCCATGAAGAGCAGACGCAGGACACGAGCCTGCCGCGCGAGGCAGCAGCGCGCCTCAGCGACGACGAGCGCGTCGCGCGCGCCTACCGATTCGCAGACCTTTCGGGCTACACATTCAAGCAGCGGCTCGCCATTCGCGCCGCAGACCTCGCTTTCTACCTCACCATCCGCGCACTCGGCGCGACCACGCGCTTCCGCGTCGAGGGCTGGCAGCATTGGGAGGAGGCCACGCGGGGCGGCGCTCCGGCCATCTTCGCCTCTTGGCACGACCGCGTCTTCCTCGACACATACTTCTTCCGCCGACGCCGCGTCGTCGTGATGACCTCGCAGAGCTTCGACGGGGAGTACATCGCGCGCTTCATAC
>DASQLL010000380.1:0-5844 GCA_035630035.1 Pyrinomonadaceae bacterium
GCTGCTCGCGCTGGCGATACCGATCCCGACGATCATCTTCAACAAGGTCGCGTTCCCCTTGCAGCTCTTCGCGTCGCGCTGCGCGGTTTGGGTGATGCGAATGTTCGACATACCCGTTCTGCGCGAGGGCAACATCATAGAGCTGTTCCCGCTCGGCTCGACGACGACGAAGAAGCTCGAAGTGGTCGAAGCGTGCAGCGGCATACGCAGCCTTATGACGCTGGTGACGCTGGCGGTCGTCTTTGCGTACTTCACGAACCCTTCGGACGAAGACGACGGCACGGGCGGCGACCGGCGTCGCTCGCGCTACCGCACCTTGCGCGCGACGCTCATCGTGCTTGCAGCCGTGCCCATCGCGATCATCACGAACGCGGCGCGCGTTAGCGGCACGGGCGTGCTGTCTCACTACTACGGGACGCAGGTGGCCGACGGCTTCTTCCATTCGTTCTCCGGCTGGGTCGTCTACATCGCGGCGTTCCTTCTGCTCTTCGCCTTCGGGTGGCTGCTCGACCGCTTCAACCCTTCGCGGCGCGGCGGGGGCGGCAAAGGCGGCGGCCACGCGAGCGAGCGCGTCGCGCAGGTCGAAGCTGAGGCGCACGAAGCCGCGGGCGACGGGCGCGCGGTCGTCGGGGGCGCAACGACGACGACGGCTGTGTCGGTCGGAGGCGAAAGCGGCGCGGGTTAAAATTTTTATGAAGTCACAAAGCAAACACTTCTGGGCGATGGTCGTGCTGCTCGTTGCGGGCGGCGCGGTCGTCAACTTCTGGGCCGCGGCGGGTGAGGCTCGCGTCTCGCGCCAATCGCTCGGCGAGTTCCCGTCGAACGTAGGCAAGTGGCGTCAGGTGGGGAGCGACGCGCGCTTCGACGCGGCGACCATGGCGGTGCTTCGCGCCGACGATTACGTCTCGCGCGACTACACGTCGGGCGAGGGCGGCACGGCCTCGCTCTACGTCGGCTACTACTCGACGCAGCGCACGGGCGCGACGTATCACAGCCCGCTCAACTGCCTGCCCGGTTCGGGCTGGGAGTTAGGCGAGGCATCCACCGTGGAGGTCAACCCCGGCGGCGGCGCGCGAGCCTTCACAGCCAACCGCTACGTCATACAGCACGGCAACGACCGGCAGATCATGCTCTACTGGTATCAGGGCCGTGGCCGCGCAGTGGCGAGCGAATACTGGGACAAGGTCTACACCGTGCTGGACAGCATACGCCTTCGCCGCTCGGACGGAGCGATGGTGCGCGTGCTTGTCCCCGTCCGCAGCACGGAAGAGAGGGCGCTGGAGACGGCTACGCAGTTCGCAGCGCAGGTCGCGCCGAACCTCGCGCCCTACGTCCCGAACTAAATCGAATGCGGATTTCGGATTGCGGACTTCCGCGAAGGGGAGAAGCGGGGACGGGGAGAAGGGGAGAAAGAAGCTGCGTTGTCAAACGTCTCCCCTTCTCCCCGTCCGCCCATCTCCCTGTCTGCTTCTTAATCCGCAATCCGAATTCCGCATTCCGCAATCGAGAGAATCCGTAGCATTTTTTACGGGAATCGGAGCCTCATTGGACGTTTTTTGACATTGCTGCTCCCGGCACGCTATGTCGGGACGGATTTGAAAAGAAAGCCGGAAAGTCGCTCTCCCGTCAGCGCCCGCGATTGCCCGCGCGCGCCGCGAAGGAGACGACGAAAGCGGAGGCGCGGCGCGGCCAGAAAGGCCGGCGCAAGAAACTCTCCACTTCCGCACCCCGGCTTCGTGTTACGATAGTGACCGGCCACTCGGCCCCGGACGCGGCGTTGCCCGCCGCCGAAAGAAAAGAGTGACGGCCAAAGCCCAAGCAGGCGTCCCGAAGCGCACGCCGCGACCAATGCCCCGGTCGCGGATAAGAACGCGGAGGCGGCCTGCTTTCAGAAGGAGTGCCAGACAGATGAATCTTAAAGAGTGCCCTCGCGCCCGGCGTGTCCGGGCGCTGCTCGCCGTCCTTCTCGTCTCAGTCGTCGCGTTCGCCGCCGGCTGCTCGAACCCCGAAAAAGCAAAGGCCGAACACCTACGGCGCGGCGAAGCCTTCCTCAAAGAGCGTCGCTGGCAGGAAGCCTCGCTCGAATTCCGCAACGCCATACAGATTGACGACAATCTCGCGGCGGCCCACTGGGGTCTGGCGCAGTCCTACGAACAACTGGGGCGCGTCAGCGAGTACTTCGAAGAGCTTCAGCGCACGATCAAGCTCGACCCGAACAACACCGCCGCGCGTCTCAAACTCGCCAACGGCTATTTGTTCGGCTACGCGAGAGACAAGAATCAAGAGTATCTGGCCGAGGCCGAGCGGCTCGCGAACGAAATCCTCGCGCGCGACGCGAAAAATCCCGACGGCCACATCCTTCTCGCCAACGTCACCTACTTCAAGGGCGGCCCCGATGCCGCCAAACAGGCCGAGGAGAAGATCAACTACGCGATCAGCCTCGACCCGCAGCGCGTCGAGTCCCACTTGGGACTTGCGCGTCTGTACCTTCAGATGAACCGCACGTCGGACGCGGAGGCCGTCTACAAGAAGGCCATCACGGTCAACGACCGCTCGTCGCTCGTGCACGTCGAGTACGGCAAGTTCCTGACGCAGTCGAAGCGCGTTGACGAGGCCGAGGCGGAGTTCCGCAAGGCCGCCGAAGTTGACCCCGAAAACCGCGACGTTGCATGGGTGCTGGCGAGCTACTACCTCGTCAACAACAAGCTCGACAAGGCCGAAGAGGCTTACAAGGCTTGGGCGAAGCTTGACTGGGACAAGCCCGAAGGCAAGGCCCGGCTCGCGGACTTCTACGCGACCGTCGGTCGCTTCGACGAGGCCGCAAGTCTCTATCAGGAGATCATCAAGGCCGCGCCCGACTACGCGCGCGGACACTACCGCCTCGGCGAGATAAGCCTACAGCGCGGCGACACGGCGGGCGCAAGCGCTCAGGTCGAAGACCTCCTCAAGCGCAGCGCGAAGGACGTGGACGCGCTCTTCCTGCGCGCGCGCATGCGCGTCGCGGCGGGTAAATTGAAGGACGCCATCGGCGACCTCAAGGCGGTTCTGGATCAGGAGCCGCGCTCAAGACTCGGCCTCTACTTCATGGCCGACGCGCTCTATCGCGACGGGCAGTACGAGCAGGCGCGCGGGCGCGCGGGCGAGCTTGAGCGTTACTATCAGGACTTCCTTCCGGCCAAGCTCCTACAGATTCAGATCAATCTCGATTCGGGCGACTACGCGACGGCCAAGCGCATGGCCGACGACCTTCTGAATCGTCTTAAAGAGACCGCGCCCAACGGCGAGCAGACGCCGCAACTCCTCGCCGACGTGAAGAACAACGCGCTCATCTTGCGCGGCAAGGCATCTCTGCGCCTCGGCCAGCAGGCGTCGGGCGCGGACGTGGCGAAAAACATCGCAGCCGCGCGCTCGGACTTCGAGGCCGCGCGCTCTACGATGCCCAACTCGCCGCTCGTCTATGTCAACCTCGCAGACGTTGCGGCGGCTGAGAACAAGGCCGACGAGGCGCAGCAACAACTGGAGCGCGCGCTCTCGATTGACCGCACGAACTTTCAGGCGCTAAGCGCGCTCATCAACCTCGGCGCTGCCACGCGGCAGCTCGACGCGGTGCGCGCGCGCATCGAGCAGCTCGCCGCCGAGCAGCCTAACAACGCACAGCTTCATTACCTTCTCGGACAGGCGTACCGCACGGGCAACGCCGTGCAGCAGCCCGACGCCGCGCGCGCCGAGGCCGCCTTCCAGCGCGCGATACAGCTCGACCCTGACTACATGAGCGCCTACTCCGCGCTCGCCGAAGTCTACTTCGGCATGCAGCAGCCCGACCGCGCCATCGGCGAGTATAAGAAGATAACCGAGCGTAGGCCCGACGACTTCATCGCCTACCGCAACATCGGCCTCATCGAGGCGGGACGCGGACAGCACGACGTTGCCGCGGAGTATTACCGCCGCGTTCTCTCAATACGCCCCGACGAGCCTGTCGCCGCGAACAATCTCGCGGCGCTCTACGCCGACCACGGCAAAGGCAACGCCGAGGAGGCTATGCGTCTGGCGCAGGATGTCGTGCGACGCTTCCCCGCCGAGCCGGGATTTGCGGACACCTTGGGCTGGGTCTACTACCGCAAGGGGCTTTACCGCGACGCCATCGAGCAATTGCAGCGCGCGGTCGCGGGCGCGGCGAAGCGTGGAGGCGACAACTCGCTCTACCGTTGGCACCTCGGCGCGGCACTCGCAGCGAACGGCGACAAGGCCGCCGCGCGGCGCGAGCTGCAAAAGTGCCTTGAGCTTAGCGCGCAGGAGCAGCAACGCTCCTTCAAGCCCCCGACGCAGACACCGATTGACGACGTGCGCCGCACGCTTGAAAGCCTTTAAAGCCGTGAACCGTGAATCGTAAATCGTGACGAGATAAAAGCAGTTCTTACTTGTCACGATTTACGATTCACGGTTCACGCAAATGGAGTGAGCCATGAGTATTAGTTTTAGGCAGCGAACGCCGGGCGAGATGGCGCGGATGATCTGGCGGCGGAAGTGGATGATCGTGCTTCCGGCGTTGGCCGTGGGCGTGGCGGTGGCGTGGGTCGTACAGCGCCTGCCGGACGTTTACGAGTCCACGACGCTTCTGACCGTCAGGCCCGCGAGCATCTCGACCTCGGTCGTCCCGCAGCTTTCGGACAGCGACCTGACCATACGCATCAACAACATCGGCCAGCAGGTGATGAGCCGCAGCACGCTCGAACCGATGATCGAGCGCTTCAACCTCTACGCCGCGGAGCGTCGTCGCGGTGCGCCGATGGACGAGCTTGTCGAGCGCATGCGAACCAAGGACGTTAAGCTGACGCTCAACACGAGCCGCAACGAAGTCACCAACGGCTTCGTCCTCTCCTTCCGCGGCCCCGAAAAGCGCGTCACGCAGGCCGTCACCGAAGCGCTCGCCTCGAAGTACGTCACGATGCAGACCGAGGCCGCGGGCGCGGACTCGCGCAACACGAAAGAGTTCTTCACCGAGAAGCTGAACCAATCGAAGGAGCAGCTCGACGAGATAGACAAGCGGCGGCTTGAGTTCATGATGACTCACATCAACAGCCTCCCCTCGGAGTCGGCTGCGCTCGTCGGGCAACTTGCGGGACTGCGCGAGGAGCAGAAGGCGCGCATCACCGAGATCGGACGGCTCAACGAACAGATCGCCGCCAGCAACAAGTTCATCGCCGATCTGTCGAAGGCGCGCGCGCAGGAGGTCGAAGAGATCGTCGCGCAGATGACCGACCCGAAGAGCACAGCGGCCTACGCCGAGCTGGTTAAGACTCAGGCCGCGCTCATGTCGGAGAAGGGGAATCTCGGCATCACCTTCAAGGAAAAAGCGCCGGAGATGAGGGCGATACAGAAACAGATTGACGAGATACAGAGGCGCATGGACGAGATGGTCGAGGAGCACAAGCGCAAGGTCGCCGAACAGCGCAAGCGGCTCGAAGACCGTGTTGACCCGCGCCTGACTGCGTACAAGGGCGAGGTCGCTCGACTTCAGGCAGAGGTTGAGCGCCAGCAGGGACTGCTCTCGCAGACCGAGGCTCAGATCGCCTCATTCGGGCAGCGAATCAACGGCGTGCCCGGCGCGACCGTCGGCCTCGAAGCCATCAACCGCGAGTATCTTTCGGCGAAGGCCGTCTACGACAGCATGCTTCAACAGAAGGAGAAGGCCGACATAGGGGCGGACATCGCGGGCCGCGCGCAGGGCGAATCAATCGCCGTCATAGACGCCGCGAGCCTGCCCGAACAGCCCGTCGCGCCGAAAAGGCCGATGCTGATGTTGCTCGGCCTCATCGTCGGTCTAGGCGTCGGCGTGGTGCTGGC
>DASQLL010000381.1:0-3110 GCA_035630035.1 Pyrinomonadaceae bacterium
CGGGCGGCGCGCGCGGGGTTGAAGCGGTAGAGCGGCCAGTGGCCCGACTCGACCGCGAGCTTCTGGTGCGACATGCCCTTCGCGATGTCAATGCCGTGCGCGATGCACTGGCTGTAGGCGATGATGAGCGAGGGGCCGTCGTGCGCTTCCGCTTCGAGGAAAGCCTTGACGGTCTGCGTGTCGTTTGCGCCCATCGCCACCTGCGCGACGTAGACGCCTCCGTACTTGGTCGCCATCATTCCGAGGTCTTTCTTCGCGGTCGCCTTGCCGCCGGCTGCGAACTTCGCAACCGCGCCCAACGGAGTCGCCTTCGACGACTGCCCGCCGGTGTTCGAGTAAACCTCTGTGTCGAGGACGAGGATGTTGACGTTCTGGCCGGAAGCGATGACGTGGTCAAGGCCGCCGAAGCCTATGTCGTAGGCCCAGCCGTCGCCGCCGACTATCCACACGCTCTTTTTAACCAGCGCGTCTGCGACCGACACGAGGTCGCGCGCCTCCGGCTCGAAGTTGTCCTTGAGCCTCGCCTTGAGCGCGGCCACAAGTTCGCGCTGCGCGCTTATGCCGCAGTCGTCGGACTGGTCGGTCGTGAGCAGCCCCTCGGCAAGGGCGTCGCCGATGACGGGCCTTAATCTTGTGACCAGCTCACGCGCGTATGCCGATTGATGGTCGAGCGCCATTCGCATCCCTAAGCCGAACTCCGCGTTGTCCTCGAAGAGCGAATTAGACCACGCGGGGCCGCGCCCTTCGCGGTTGACGGTGTAAGGAGTGGTCGGCAGATTCCCGCCGTAGATGGACGAACAGCCCGTCGCGTTCGCGATGCACGCGCGGTCGCCGAAAAGGCGTGTGAGAAGGCTGATGTACGGCGTCTCGCCGCAGCCCGCGCACGCGCCGGAGAACTCGAAGAGCGGTTGCAGGAGCTGAACGTTCTTCACCGAATCGAACTTCATCGCGCCGTTCTTCTGCGCGTCGGGGAGATTGAGGAAGAAGTTCCAGTTGGCGCGTTCGGTGTCGCGTAAAGGGAGTTGCGGCGACATGTTCAAAGCCTTGCGCGATACGTTCGACTTGTCTTTGGCGGGGCAGACTTCGACGCAGAGGCGGCATCCCGTGCAGTCCTCGACGCCGACCTGAATCGTGTAGAGCTTGTCGGGCATCTCGCGGAACTTTGACGGCATGTGCTTGAAAGTGTCGGGCGCGTCGGCAAGCTCGGCCTCGTCGTAAACTTTGGCGCGGATGCAGGCGTGCGGGCAGACCATGACGCACTTGCCGCACTCGATACACAGGTCAGGCTCCCACACGGGCACGTCGAGCGCGATGTTGCGCTTCTCCCACTGCGCCGTCGCCGTGGGGAACGTGCCGTCGGCGGGGAGCGCGCTCACCGGAAGCTCGTCCCCGCGCCCGGCGAGGATTCGCGCGGTCACGCCGCGAACGAAATCAGGTGCGTCAGGCGAGACGGCGGGCGGACGCTCGAACGTGCTCGTGGCCCGCGCCGGAATAGGAATCTCGTGCAGGTGTGCTAAGGCCGCGTCAACGGCGGCGTAGTTCTGTCGCACGACCGGCTCGCCGCGCTTCCCGTAGGTTTTCTTGATGGACTCTTTGATCTTCTCGATGGCCTCTTCGCGCGGCAGCACGCCGGAGATGGCGAAGAAGCAGGTCTGCATGATCGTGTTGATGCGCGTCCCCATGCCGGCCTGCTTGGCAACGTCGTAGGCGTTGATCGAGTAGAAGCGCAGGCGCTTGTCAATTATCTGTTGCTGCACCGCGCGCGGGAGCCTGTCCCAGACCTCTCCTTCCGGGAACGGACTGTTGAGCAGGAATGTCGCACCCTCGTCCGCCGCGCCTAGCACGTCGTACTTCTCGACGAAGTTGAACTGGTGGACGGCGACGAAGCTGGCTCGCGTTACGAGGTAGGTGCTTCTGATGGGTTGGGGGCCGAAGCGCAGGTGCGAGACGGTCATCGCGCCAGATTTTTTCGAGTCGTAGACGAAGTAGCCTTGCGCGTAGTTCTCAGTCTCCTCGCCGATGATCTTGATCGTGTTCTTGTTCGCGCCGACGGTGCCGTCCGCGCCGAGTCCCCAGAAGAGAGCGCGCACCGTGTCGCGCCGCTCGGTCGAGAAAGAGGGGTCGAAGTCGAGCGAGGTGTGCGTCACGTCGTCGCGTATGCCGACGGTGAAGTTGTTCTTCGGGGCGGTCTTCTTCAACTCGTCGAAGACAGCTTTAACCATCGCGGGCGTGAACTCTTTGGAGGCCAGTCCGTAGCGCCCGCCCACGACTCGCGGCGTCGAGTTGAAAGGCGAAGTGCCCGCGACGAGGCCCTCGCCGATGGCCGTCAAAACGTCTTGATAGAGCGGCTCGCCCGCCGCGCCCGGCTCCTTCGTGCGGTCTAGCACGGAGATGGCTCGCGCCGTCCGAGGGATAGCCGCGAGGAGGTGTGCGGCGGAGAATGGACGGTAGAGTCTGACCTTAACGAGACCGACCTTTTCGCCGCGCGCGACGAGCGCCTCGACCGTCTCTTCCGCCGCCTCGCAGCCCGATCCCATCATCACGACGACGCGCTCGGCTTCGGGGTCGCCGACGTAGTCGAACAGACGGTACTGCCGGCCTGTGACGGCTGCGAGCTTATCAAAAGCCTCCTGCACGATGCCGGGCGTTGCGAGGTAGAAGGGGTTCGAGGCTTCGCGCGCCTGAAAGAAAACGTCGGGGTTCTGCGCCGTGCCGCGCATCGAGGGGCGGTCGGGCGAAAGGGCGCGCTCGCGGTGCGCGCGGACAAACTCCGGGTCAATCAACGCGCGAATCTGTTCGTCCGCGAGCCGCTCTATCTTCTGAACCTCGTGCGAAGTGCGGAAGCCGTCGAATATGTGGAGGAAGGGGACACGCGAGCGAAGCGTGGCTGCCTGCGAGACGAGCGCGAAGTCCATCACCTCCTGCACCGAGTTCGCGAAGAGCATCCCCCAGCCGCAGGAGCGCGTCGCCATCACGTCCGAGTGGTCGCCGAAGATCGAGAGGGCGTGCGTGGCGACGGCGCGGGCGGCGACGTGGAAGACCGTCGCGGTCTGCTCGCCAGCGATCTTGAACATGTTCGGAATCATCAGGAGCAAGCCCTGACTGGCCGT
>DASQLL010000382.1:0-7520 GCA_035630035.1 Pyrinomonadaceae bacterium
TCTGTGTCCTCGAAGTAAGAGTTGCCGCCGTCAATGATGATGTCGCCCTCTTCCAAAAAGGGCTTGACCTGATCAACCGTCCAGTCAACGGGCTGGCCGGCCTTGACGAGCAGGATCATCTTGCGCGGACGCTCAAGAGCCTTGACGAACTCTTCGGGCGATTTCGTGCCGATGACCTGATGACCTTCGAGCCGTTTGGTGAAGGCGTCAACCTTCTCAGGCTCGCGATTCCAGACGGCGATGGAGTAGCCGTTGCGCTCGATGTTGCGCGCGAGGTTCTCGCCCATCACGCCGAGGCCGATCATACCGATGTTGGCGGTCTTCGTAGTCTGTTCCGGTGCTGACATTTTTTTATCCTCACATTGAAGGGGTTGGGTGTTGGGTGCTGGGGGCTGGGGCTAGTGTTCGGATGTAAGGGTTTCGCCAACCCCCAACCCCTAATCCCCAACCCCGCTTTTTCATTTCGCTCCGGTCGCGTCCGAGACCGGCAGAGCCTCGCTGATAAGCTCGTGTAGACGCTTGAGTCCCGCGGGCACGTCCGAGCCGAGGTCAACGCGGATTGCGCGCCTGCCACGCAACGAGAGCGAGCGGAAGTCGCCGAGCGCCTGCGCCTGTTTGAGCGTCGAGAAGGTGTAAGACTCGCCCGGTATCGGCAAGTCTTTTGCGTCGGACGCGGTGACTTGCAGGAAGACTCCTGCGTCCGAGCCGCCCTTGTGCAGTTGCCCGGTCGAGTGCAGGAAGCGCGGGCCGTAGCCGGTCGTCGTCGCGCAACGCGTCGCGTCGCGAAGGCGCGTGCGAATGGCCTGAATCTCGGCCTCATGCTCAGGCGTCTCCTCGATGTAGTCGAGCATTGCGATGTAGTCGCCGGGCTTGACGCGCGCGAGATGAGCCTTGATCGCATCACCGATTGTCGAAGCGGACAAGTCCGCGACGGTTTTGTCGTCCGCGTAGATGGTCAGCCCGCCGTCGCTTGCGACAACGGTCTGTTCGGTGAGCTTGCCGTCGCGCGTGTAGGCTTCCAAGAGTTCCTTCGTCGCGTCCTTCGACTCCTGCACGTTCGGTTGGTCGAACGGGTTGATGCCGAGACGCCAGCCCGCAAACGCCGTCGCAATCTCCCAGAGGAAGAACTCTTCGCCGAGGTCGTATGTGTCGTTGAGCGTGCGATAGACGACCGGATGGCCCGCCGCTTCAAGAGCCTTGAGCTTCGACTCGGTCTCGCTGTCGGGCTTGCCGACCGAGATCGAGACGAACAGGCGGTCGTCGCCGTAGACGGAAGGCGAGCCGAGCGTCTCGCCCGCGATGGGCACGATGCCTTTGCGTTCCTTGCCAGTGCTTTCGGCGAGCAGTTGCTCGACCCAGAGGCCGAACGAAGAAATCTTCGAGTCGCAGATGATCGTCAGCTTGTCGCGCCCGGCCTTCGCGCACTCGCCCATGATCGCGCCGAGGCGTGCGCCGGGGTTGTCGGCGGCGGGGACGACCTGCGAGCATGCGTGCACGATTCTTTCGGCGCGGTCGAGAAGTTTCTTAACGTCGAGTCCCATCAGCGCGGCGGGAACCATGCCGAAGTAGGAGAGCGCGGAGTAGCGCCCGCCGATGTCCGCAGGGTTGAGGAAGATGCGCTTGAACTTGTCGCGCGTCGCGTCGGCCTCCATCTTCGTGCCGGGGTCTGTGACGGCGATGAAGCACTCGCCGGGATTCTCTTTTCGCTTGCCGACCTGATCGTACCAGTACTTGTAGAAGACGAGCGGCTCGGTGGTCGTGCCGGACTTCGACGAGATGATGAACAGACAGTGCGTGATGTCAATCTGGTCTGCTATGTCGGAGAAGGCGTCGGGGTCGGTCGAGTCAAGGACGAGCAGTTCGGGGTAGCCCTCCTGCTTGCCGAAGGTCTGACGCAGGACTTCGGGGCAGAGCGACGAGCCGCCCATGCCGCAGACCATGACGTGCTTGAACTCGCGCACGCCGCGTATGCGGTCTGCGAAGGCGACGAGGTCGTCTTCGACGCCGATCATCATGTCGGGCACGGTCAGCCAGCCGAGCGCGTTCTTGATTATCTTCTGGTGGTCCTCGATTTCCTTCCGGTGCGCCTCGTCTTCCTCCCGGCCCTTCTCGATATCCTTCCAGAGCTTCGCGTCTTTGCGCCAGACGCGGCGCATCGCGTCGCCCTTGTCCGCTTCCTTGATGGCTGCGGACACCGCCTCGCTATACTTTCCCAGAGAGGCGGTCAACCTTTCGTGGATGCCCGAAAGAATCGCGTCGCGTTTCGACTCGATGCTTTCGGCGAGCGTGTCGAAGGACGTGACGAAGGAGGCGAGACCGTCTTTCTGAAGCTTGTCCGTGACGGCATCAATATCAATGCCGACCTCGCGGAGCTGATCGAAGAGCGTGCGGCATTCTTCAACGCCCTCTTCGAGCGTGGGCGCGGTCTTGCCGTGATCGCGTATGGCCGTGTAGGTCGCGGGCGGGACGGTGTTGACCGTCTCCGGGCCGATGAGGTTGTCAACGTAAAGCACGTCGGAGTAGTTCGGGTTCTTCGTGCCGGTCGAGGCCCAGAGGCAACGCTGCACCTGCGCGCCCTTCGCCTTGAGGTCTGCGAAGCGCGGGCCGTGGAATATCTCTTTGAACTTCGCGTAGGCGAGTTTCGCGTTTGCGACTGCCGCGCGACCGAGCAAGCCTTCGAGCCTCGCCTTCTCTTCGGGCGTGTCGGCGTGGCGAGCTTTGTATTCGAGGTCGGAGTCAATCGCCGAGTCAACGCGCGAGACGAAGAAGCTCGCGACCGAGGCGATGTGGTCAACGCTCTTGCCTTCGGCGGCGCGACGCTCAAGCCCCTTGATGAAGGCTTCGGCCACCTGCTCGTAGTTCTCAATCGAGAAGATCATCGTGACGTTGACGTTGATGCCGCGATAGATGGCCTCCTCGATGGCGGGCATGCCTTCCTGCGCCGCGGGGATTTTGATCATCACGTTCTTGCGGCCAAGACGCGCGAAGAGGCGGTCGGCCTCGTCAATCGTCTCCTGCGTCTTGTAGGCGAGGCCCGGATTGACTTCGAGACTGATGTAGCCGTCTATGCCGTCCGTCTTGTCGTAGACCGGCTTGAGTATGTCGGCGGCGTTTCCGATGTCCTGCACGACGAGGTCTTCGTAGATGTCGCTCACGTTCTTGCCGGCCTGTACGAGCGAGCGCAACTGTTCGTCGTAGTCGGTCGAGCCGGTGATGGCCTTCTCGAAGATGGTCGGATTGGAGGTGACGCCGCGCAGGTCGTCTTCGTCAATCCTTTTCTTGAGGTGGCCGCCCGTCAGCTCGGCGCGTCGGATGTTGTCGTACCAGATGGACTGGCCGGTTTTCATGATTTCGACAAGGGGGTTGGTCATAAGAATGCTCCTGAATAAGAGGTTAGAGGTTGGAGATTAGAGGTTAGTAGAAGACCGCTTTTTACTAACCTCTAACCTCCAGCCTCTAGCCTCTGTTTTTTTCGATCTCCCTCTTCGCCGTCTCGACTACGTTCTCGACGGTGAAGCCGAACTTCTTCGTAAGCTCCTTGAGCGGCGCGCTCGCGCCGAAGGTCTTCATGGCGATGATCTGGTCGTTGTTGGTCGTGTAGCGCTGCCAGCCGAAGCGCGCGGCCTGCTCGACGGCGACGCGCGCGCGGACGCCCGAAGGAATGACGCTCTCCTTGTACTCGTCCGGCTGATGCTCGAAGACCTCCCACGAGGGAATGCTTATGACGCGCGCCTTTATTCCGTCGGCGACGAGTTTTTCGTACGCCTCGACGACAAGGCCGACCTCCGAGCCGGTCGCCATCAGAATCACTTCGGGCGTCCCGCCGTCGCCGGACGAGTCGGCTAGAATGTAGCCGCCGCGCTGCGTGCCTTCGGCGCTCGCGTACTTCGTGCGGTCGAGCGTCGGCAGAGCCTGACGACTGAGAATCAGAACCGCCGGCTCGCGCTTGAGATGCATGATGTAGCGCCACGCCTCGGCGCACTCGTTCGCGTCGCCCGGTCGGAAGACGACGAGGCCGGGGATGGCTCGAAGGCTTGCGATCTGTTCGACCGGCTGGTGCGTCGGGCCGTCCTCGCCGACGCCGATGGAGTCGTGCGTGAAGATGTGTATCGTCGGTATCTCCATGATCGCGCCGAGGCGAATTCCAGCGCGCGCGTAGTCGGAGAAGATTAGAAAGCCCGATCCGTAGGGTCGCAGCTTCGAGAGCGCGAGGCCGTTGAGGACGGCGGTCATCTCGTGCTCGCGTATGCCGAAGTGGAAGTTGCGCCCGCCGTACCAGCGGCCTTTGCCGGTGTCGTCGTCAGCCGTGAAGTCGCCCGCGCCGTCGAACGTAAGACGCGTCTTGGTAGAAGGCGCGAGGTCTGCCGAGCCGCCGATGAGCCACGGCACGTTCGGGGCGATTGCGTTAAGGATTTTGGCCGAGGCGTCGCGACCAGCCACGCCTTTCGCGTCCGCGGGGAAGGTGGGGATGTCTTTGTCCCAGCCGTCGGGCAGCTCGCGTTTCTGCATCCGTTGCAGGTGATCCGCGAGCTCGGGGTTGGCCTTCTTGTACTCCTCGAACTTCTTGAACCAATCATCGCGCGCCTTCTTGCCGCGCGCGCCGATGCCGTTCTTGAACGTCTCGCGCACTTCGTCCGGCACGAGAAACTTCTCCTCCTCCGGCCAGCCGTAGACCTTCTTCGTTGCGCGTATCTCATCCTCGCCGAGCGGCTCGCCGTGCGCGGCGTGCGTGTCCTGCTTGTTGGGCGCGCCCCAAGCGATGTGGCTGTCAACGATGATGAGCGTCGGGCGATCCTTCTCTTTGCGCGCGACGGCGAAGGCGCGGCGGAGCATGTCGAGGTCGTTGGCGTCGCCGACGCGGGTCACGTTCCAGCCGTAGCCGACGAAGCGCGTCGCAACGTCTTCGGAGAAAGCCCACGCGGTGTTGCCTTCAATCGTGATCTTGTTGTTGTCGTAAATCCAGCAGAGGTTGTCGAGCTTGAGGTGGCCGGCTAAGGAAGCGGCCTCGTGCGAGATGCCCTCCATCATGCAGCCGTCGCCGCAGAGCGCGTAGGAGTTGAAGTCGAACATCTCGAAGCCTTCGCGGTTAAAATGCGCGGCCTGCCACTTCGACGCTATCGCCATGCCGACGCTCGTCGCGATCCCCTGACCGAGCGGCCCCGTGGTCGTCTCGATGCCGGAAGTCCAACGGTATTCCGGGTGCCCCGGACAACGGCTGTCGAGCTGTCGGAAGTTCTTGATGTCGTCGAGACTGACGGAGGGCTGGCCCAGCACCTCGTATTGCGGGTTGACGGACTTTACGCCCGTCAGATGCAGCATCGAGTAGAGCAGCATCGAGGCGTGGCCCATCGAGAGCACGAAGCGGTCACGGTTCGGCCAGATGGGGTCGTCGGGGTCAAAGCGCAGAATCTCGTTCCAGAGCAGGTAGGCCACGGGGGCCATCGCCATCGGCGTGCCGGGGTGGCCGGAGTTCGCGGCCTGCACGGCGTCCATCGCCAGCGTGCGGATGGTGTTGACGGAAAGAGTTTCGAGTTTAGGGTCGGTTTGCGGAGCGAGTTTTGCATCCATAATCGGACAGAGCCTCGTGTGACTTCGCCGAAAGCTCCCGACGGGTCAGGCCGCAAGGGTTCGGCTGAAATTAAAAGACTGTCCCAGGCAAGGGCAACTGACTTGAACCGGGGAGCGACAGTTTAGTCAAAATCCCTGATGGTCTTGCAAAGAAGTTTGTGCGGGACGCTTGGGCCGCTAACGCGCGGCGACCACGGCGTCGGGGCAGAAACCAGACTGAGCATTTCAAACGACTCTGATGAAGTGGCGGGATACTATCACAGGAGTTCCGAAATCGTCCATCAAATGTTTATGAAAATAAAAAAGCCCCGCTTGTCTCCTGATAGAAACAAGCGGGGCGCGTCACTTACCGCTGCATGCCTGACCGTGATGCCAGCCTGCCGATAACTTGTCCAATCCTAAGCTAACAACCTAAGCCCGCGACTCCTCAAGCCTCGTGATGCGATTGTCATGCCCGGCGTAGTCAGCGCGCAGTTGGAGCATGTCGCGATTGAGAACGTCGAGCTTGCGCTCGACATTATCGAACCGGGTATTCATCTCCGCGCGCGTCTCGGCTATCTCAGCGAGCGCACGCTCCCAAATCGGTTTCGTCTCCATAGCGCGCCGCTCCGCCGCCTCTTCCAGCTTCGTCAGCCGCGCGTCAATCGAGTCGAAGCGGGCGAACACGCGCTCCTCGAAAGAGCGCGCGTCCGGCTGTTCCGCCGTGGGGTTTTCGTCGCTCACTCCTTGCCGCCTTTCTTCTTAACTCACACACGTACTTCAGGGTTGAAGCGAGGCCGCTTCCGGGTTCTGGAAGACCGAGTCCTCCAACTTCACGCCGTAGGTCATGGTCATCAGCCGCGACTCCTCGACCTGCCTGTCGCCCGCGTAGAGGACGGAGCGGTAAGGGACGAGCGTCCCCTGCACGTTACGGTAGTCGTGGAAGCTGCGCCTGTATTTGACGGACGCGGATTCGCCTTCGGCGCGCTCTTCGTATTCGAGCCAGAGAACGCGGCCCGTCTTCGCGCTGATGAAATAGCGCGTGGCGCGGCTCTCTTTGTCGGTGAGATCAAGAATCCAGAGGTCGAGTCCCTTCTGGTTGTCCTTGCCGACGTACTTGACGCTCGCGCCGTTCTCCTTGTAACGGAGCAGTGCGTCGAGGCCGTGTGTGCGGTCGAGCATCACCGTCGTCACGTCCTGTTGACGGGGCTTGAAGGTCGAGCCTCTGAGTACGCCGGTGAACTGCCCCTCGTTGTAGATGATCGAATATTCGAGCGCCGGCATACGCTGGTCGAGCCGGATTTTGTCCTTGTCAAACGTCTCGCCGCGTTTGAAGGCGCGCTGGTAGTCAATCTCTTCGGTCTTACCTTCCGCGTTGAACCGTGTGATCTTGCCGCGCTCGACGCCGCTACGTCTGATCTGCTTCAAGCCCTCGCGCGAGCCGTAAACCAGCACGACCGTCTCCGCGACCTGCTCGGCGGTCAGGTTATTCCTATCTATCTTTTGCGGTGCGGCCTTTTTGGGCGGCTCGGACTTCTCCGTCTTCTGCGCGTTATCACTCTGCGCCGCGTGGGATGCGGTCGGCTGGCCGGCGACGAGCAGAAGTCCCGCCAGCGCACACAAAAACAAGCGTCGTAACACTGCGATTTTCTCCATTCCTAAAATGTATCCTGCGCGAACGGCGCTGAAAGCCTACGGCCCGCTTTAGGAGAGGTCGGTCAAAGTCGGCGGCGGATTGTAACACATCTACTCCGCTTAAACTCCAGCCGCGGCGCGACTCTGAGCCGCAAAATTATTGATGCCAAAAGCCTTTTGACGGATGCCCATCAGCCCGCGTTGACAACCTGCACTTTGGGAATGTAGAGTCCTGAGTTTTCATAAGCACTCCGAAAGTCTGGAGTCTGGAGTCTGGAGTCTGGAGTAAAAGCAATAATCTTCTCGTAAATAGTAGCCTGATTTTCGACTTCAGACTC
>DASQLL010000383.1:0-7307 GCA_035630035.1 Pyrinomonadaceae bacterium
GACCGCCGCGCTCATCGGGCTGATGGGAGGCGCGCTCGGCTCGCTCTACCCCGCGGTGCGCGCGGCGAATTTAGATGCGGTGAGCGCACTCGCATACGAATGAAGTAAATCGTGAATCGTAAATCGTGAATAGAGAATGCAGCTCTGATTTGCGATTCACGATTTACCATTTACGATTCACGAATAATGAGAACAATTCTTAAAGCCGAGAATCTGTCGAAGGTCTATCGCGTGGGGAGCGTGGACGTGCCCGCTTTGCGCGGCGTGTCTCTGGACGTTGAGGAGGGTGAGTTCGTCGCCATCATGGGGCCGTCGGGCTGCGGCAAGTCTACGATGCTGCATCTTCTGGGCGGCCTGCTCACGCCTACAAGCGGGCGCATCGTGATTGACGACGAAGACCTGACCGCCGCGACCGACGCCAAGCGCACGGACATACGACGCCGCAAGATCGGCTTCGTCTTCCAGCGCTTCAACCTCTTCCCCACGCTCACCGCCGAGGGTAATCTCAAACTCGCCGAGCGCATACACGCCGGGGGCGACAACAAGAAGGGCGACCCCGAACGCCGCCGCGAAATCCTTCGCACGCTCCAACTCGAAGACAAGATGCACCACAAGCCTCTGGAGCTTTCCGGCGGCGAGCAGCAGCGCGTCGCGCTCGCACGCGCACTCGTCACGCAGCCCGCGCTTATCCTCGCCGACGAGCCTACGGGCAACCTCGACTCCGAGAACTCCGCCATCGTTCTGAACATGTTTCAGGAGCTGAACTACCGCTTCCAGCAGTCCATCATAATGATCACGCATAACCCGGAGGCCGCGGCCATGTGCCGCCGCATCATCCAGATGCGCGACGGCCAAATCATTGCCCCAGCTCCCGGTGTACAGATATAATGCAGGAGTGATAAGTGATAAGAAAGTGTTGCAGTAATTTCTTATCACTTATCACTTATCACCTATCACTCCTGTCGTATTTTTTATGCTCTGGCGCGTCTTAAAAAAAATCACTCTCTGGTCATACGGTCGCACGACGTGGCAGTACGACGTGCTGTGCGTCCTCATCCTAGCCTTCGTATTTCTTACGCCTAAAGGATGGTTCGAGCGGGGCAAACTTGCCTGCGCGCCCGTGCATCAAAATGGCCTCGGAGCGGCACGCAAGCTGCTTATAAGGACATCGGGAGCGACCGCCGCGCCGGCAGACGCGCACGATCTGGAAAGATGCTCGCGCAAGATCACGGAAAGGCCGGATTTACGCGTTTCGGGCTGGCGGGAAGTTAAAAGCACGGATGGTCGCACGGTGGCTTACGAGGTTGACATAGAGCCATAATTCCATATACTTAGCCGGTTTCGAGACGCCGGGCAGGAGTCTCCCAACTGTTTGAAGGAGTTTGCATGAAGAGGTATTTAACGCTTTCACTGGTCGCCGTAATGCTCTTAGCATCCGTGGCCTTCGTCCCGCAGCGCGCCGAGGCGCAGGGGCCGGGCCTCGTCAGCTCCATCCTCAACAAGATGGAGCGCAACCGGCGAGACATGCGCAGCCTTCGCGCCGCGGTGACGATGCAGAAGTACAACGCGCAGCTAAAGGATTTCGACATGTCCTACGGCGACGTGCAGTACGTCGCGGGTAAGGGCACGAACTCGAACGTCCGCCTCGACTGGACGAAGCCCGCGCGCGAGCTGCTCGCCGTCTCCAACGGTCAGTACACGCTCTACCGCCCGCGCCTGAAGCAGGCCTTTCAAGGCTCAACGAAGTCCATCAAGGATGGGAAGAACAGCAAGGTGAACAGCACGCTCGGCTTCGCCTTGAACCTTTCCAGCTCGCAGGCGAAGAATCAGTTCAACATCGAAGTCGCAGGCGAAGGCACGCTCTACGACGGCGGCCCGCACGTCGTGATGCTCAAGCTCACGCCGAAGGGCAAGGCCGGCTACCAGTTCGCCGAAGTTTGGGTTGACGGCGGCGGCATGCCGGTTCAGACGCGCGTCACCGAGAGGAACGGCGACTCGACGCTCGTGCGCCTGACCAACATCCAGCGCAACGCGGCTATCCCGTCCGACGCCTTCGACATCAAGCTCGGCTCGGACGTGAAGATCGTCAAGAGCTAAGTTTTAAATTTCAGCAGCACGGCGCGAAGGGTTCTGCCCGCTTGAATGGTCAGAACCCTTCGCCGTTTTTACGGCCCGCCGCGAACTCGCCCGACCGATGTATGGCTGCTTGCTTCGGGCGCGCTCTTTGCGTACTCTCTAGCGGCATCACGGAAGCAACTGCTGCGCGCGATTGCACGGACTTTCCCGCCGCGCCGGTCGGCGAATCGAAACAGACTTGGTGAAGCGAAGCACATTGTTGAAGCTCAAGCTGCGCGAGGCGAGCTTCATCACCCGCGCTCTCATGCGGACGGATCACCCCGTTCTGGCGCACGTCATCCCGATGCGCCGCTGCAACCTCGCATGCACGTACTGCAACGAGTACGACAAGACTTCCGACCCCGTGCCGCTCGAAGAGATGAAGCGGCGTCTCGACAAGCTCGCCGAGCTTGGGACTTCGATCATCACGATTTCGGGGGGCGAGCCGATGATGCACCCCGACCTCGACGAGATCATCCGGCACATACGCCGCCGCAAGATGGTCGCCGGCCTCATCTCGAACGGCTACTACATGACGCCGGAGCGCATACACGGCCTGAACGCCGCCGGACTCCAGTACCTGCAAATCAGCATTGACAACGTCAACCCCGACGAGGTCTCGAAGAAGAGCCTCAAGAACCTCGACAAGAAACTACAGAACCTCGCGGCGCACTCAGACTTTCACGTCAACATCAACTCGGTCATCGGCGGCGGCATCAAGAACCCCGAGGACGCGCTCACAATCGCGCGCCGCGCGCAGGAGCTTGGCTTCTCCACTACGGTCGGCGTCATACACGACGGGCACGGCATCTTGAAGCCTTTGAGCGAGAAGGAGCGGAAGGTCTACGACGAGCTGAAGGGCGCGAACAAGTCGGAGTACGCGCGTTTGGGTTGGTTCCAGGACAACCTCGCTTCCGGCAAGCCCAACAACTGGCGCTGCCGTTCGGGCGCGCGCTACCTCTACATCTGCGAGGACGGACTCGTCCACTACTGCTCGCAGCAGCGCGGCACGCCCGGCGTCCCGCTCGCCGACTACACGACCGCTGACGTTGTGCGCGAGTACAACACAGAGAAGTGGTGCGCGCCGCTCTGCACGGTGGCCTGCGCGCACAAGGTCGCCATCCTCGACAACTGGCGCAACCCGCAGAAGGGCGAAGGCGCTTCGGAAGCCGCCCCGCAACGCCTTCGCGACGCCATCATGCGAACTCTCCGCGCCGGCTAGTCGCGCCCCCGTCCATTACTTCATACGACAATTAAATGATGGTTGCGAGATGCTTGCAGTTACTCTATGATGCGAGAAGCTTAGCCCCTGAATATAGAGCACTAAGTTGAGCATCCGCGGGGCGGCAGCACCCCTCGTTTTAGACAACCGCACGGCCACTCGGGGAAGGGAAGCCCGCGCAGTTTATTTATTCAAGTAGCTTGCCACGCAGTCATTCAATTGACATGTGCTCGCATCACTTCGCGCGAAGCGTCCGGCGCATGCACTCGAAGCGCCGACGCTCGCCGCCCATTGCGAGTGGGCACGGGCAGCCCGACAAAAACCTCGTTTTGGAGGAGCAGGTTTGAATGAGAAGTAGAAGTACACTCGCCTCGCGCACAGCCGTGAGGCGAGCCGCCAAGCTCTTCAGGGTCGTCAAGCGCGCGTGGCTTATCGCCCTGTTGCCGGCACTCGCGACGCCCGTGCTTCTGACGGGTCTGCGCCAAGCGGGGGCGCAGTCGCGGAAGGCGGTCAGCCGTGTCGCGGTTAGCCGAAGCGCGCCGCCGACACAGAGCGACGGCGCGCGCTCGCAACCCGCCGCCAAGCGCATCGCGCCCGCTTCGGTGACGCAAATCAACTTCAAGCAGCTCGCCGAGCGTGAGACCGCGGCTGCGCGAATGCCGGGCGTGAAGCGTAAGCCGACAACGATGCGCGTGATTCATCCTCCGATGACGATCAAGGAATCGCCGGCGCGGACTGTATCGGGCGGCGGCGAAGTGATCGCCCCAGCCGCGCAGGACGATCCCGGCGGCCCTAACGTCCCGTCGCCCTCGCCCTCGCAGAGCTTTCTTGCACAGGAAGACGGCCCGAAGGTCGGCACGGGGACCTTCACCATCCCGCCCGACACGAACGGCGCGGTCGGCCTCGACAAGGTCTTCACCAACACGAATCAGAACTACCGCATCCACAACAAGACGACGGGAGCGGCGCTCTCGACCGTCTCGTCCGACACGTTCTGGACCTCTTCGGGCGGGAGCGGCTTCTTCGACCCGCAGATTCAGTACGACCCGTACAACGACCGCTGGATTCTCGCCATCGTGTCGAACGCGCAGACGGCCAACTCCTCCATCGAGGTCGCCGTCTCGCAGACCTCCGATCCGCAGGGCAGCTACTTCCTCTTCC
This sequence comes from Pyrinomonadaceae bacterium, assembly GCA_035630035.1. Classification (GTDB taxonomy): domain Bacteria; phylum Acidobacteriota; class Blastocatellia; order Pyrinomonadales; family Pyrinomonadaceae; genus QHXN01. Next base: position 4,499 of record DASQLL010000383.1, read on the forward strand.
GCTTCATCGTCGGCTGCGCCGGCGGGACGGCGGGCTGCAACGCAGGCGGCGAGTGGGCTGACTTTCCGATGCTCGGCTTCAACAAGAACTGGGTCGCCGTCTCGGTGAACATGTTCAACCTTGCGGGAACCGCGAGCGTCAACTTCGACACGCTTGTGCTCGACTACCCGACGCTCCGCACCGGCACGGCCAACGCCACTCTCTTCCGCAATCCCGTCATCGGCTTCTGCAATCATCCCGTCACGACATACTCGCCGACGGAGGAGACGCTCTACTTCGTTAAGCACATGAATAGCGCGAGCGCGGCCTACGCCCTCTCGACCATAACGGGCACGCCCGCCGCGCCGTCGTTCACAATCGGCGCGGACAAGACGCGCCCCGGCGGCGGCTGGACGCAACCCAGCGGCGACATCCTGCCGCAGCAGTGCATCCCCGGCTCGCCCGTCGCCACGTTCACATGCCCCGTCACCCCGCGCGGCCTTGAGGCGCAGGACGCCTTCATTCGCGCGAACCCCGTCTTCCGCAACGGCAAGATTTGGTACGCGCAGTCCATCGCGCTTCCTGCGGGCGGTCTCACGGCGGCCTCGCGCTTCGCCGCGCAGTGGACGGCGCTCAACCCCGACGGCGCGTTCTCCGACGGCGGTCGCGTCGAGGATGCGACCGCCACGCGCATCAACGGCGGCAGGCACTACGCCTACCCGTCCATCACCGTCAACAAGCACAACGACGTGCTGCTCGGCTTCTCCGAGTTCGAGTCCGACGACTTCATTGACGCGGGCTACACCTTCCGCCAGAACACCGATGCCGCCGGAACGATGCGCGACCCCGTCATCTACAAGGAGGGCGAGGACTACTATCAAAAGACGTTTTCGGGGACGAGGAACAGGTGGGGCGATTTCAGCCACACCGTCGTTGACCCTGTGAACGACCGCGACATGTGGACGATTCAGGAGTACGCGGGGACGCGCGTGCCGAGCAGCCCGCCGGACGGCCTCCAGTCGAACGACTCGCGCTGGAGCACGTTCTGGGCGAAGGTCGTTGCGTCGGCTGGCGCGGGCGACCTGCTCATCTCGGAGTTCCGCCTGCGCGGGCCGGGCGGCGCGAACGACGAGTTCATAGAGATTTACAACAACAGCAACGCGGGGCACACCGTTACCGCGCTCGACGGCTCCGCAGGCTATTCGGTCGCCGCCTCGGACTTCACGGTGCGCTGCACTATCCCGAACGGAACCACGATCCCCGCGCGCGGCCACTTCTTGTGCGCCAACAACGCGAGCGGCGGCTACTCGCTCTCGTCGTACCCGGCTGGCCCGGCCACGACCGCCACGCCCGACGCCACCTACACCACAGACATCGCCGACAACGTAGGCATCGCTCTCTTCAACACGGCGACCCCCGCAAACTTCTCGACGGGGACGCGGATTGACGCGGTAGGCTCGACCGCCGAGGCCAACACGCTCTACAAGGAGGGCGCGGGCTATTCGGCTCTGAGCGTCAACTCGATTGAGTTCAGCATCCTCCGCGATCTGTGCGGCAAGGGCGGCTCGCTGACGCTGCTCGGCGGGTGTCCTACGCAGGGCCTGCCGAAGGACTCGAACGACAACGCCGCGGACTTCATCTTCGTTGACACGAACGCCACCTCGATAGGCATGGGGCGTCGCCTCGGCGCTCCGGGGCCGGAGAACCTCTCCTCGCCCATCCAGCGCAACGGCCAGTTCTCCGTCCCGAACCTCGACTCGACCGCCGGCACTTCGTCGCCGCCAAACCGCGCGCGAGAGTTTGGATCAGACCCTGCGAACCGCTCGACCTTCGGCACGCTTGAGATCAGGAAGAGGGTCGTCAACAACACCGGCGCTCCGGTCACGCGGCTGCGCTTCCGCATCATTGACGTGACGACCTTCCCCCCGGCTGTGAGCTTCGCGGACTTGCGCGCGAGGAGTTCCGTCGCCGTCGCCGTCTCCGGCATCAACGACACGGCGACGTGTCCCGGCGGCGTCACGCCGTGCGCGGTGACTGTGCAGGGGACGACCGTTGATGAGCCTCCGAACCAGAACCCACCCGGAATCGGTAGGAACGGAGGCGGCTTCAACACGTCGCTCTCGGTGGGCACGGTCACGGTGACGCCGATACCGACGGGCGGCTCGATCAACGTGCGCTTCCTGCTAGGCATCGAGCAGACGGGCACGTTCAAGTTCTTCATCAACGTCGAGGCGCTGCCGTAAGCAGACAGAGGGGAAGAGGGTAAAAGGGGAAGAGGGGAAGAGGGTAAAAGGGGAAGAGGGTAAAGGGACTGTTTGGTTGCTCCCTTTACCCTTTTCCCCTTTTCCCCTCTTCCCCCTTTACCCTTTTACCGCCGCGCCGTCTTGCTCTTCATTCACCGCTAACGCTTCCTCGCGTCGCCCTACGCGGCGCAGCACGACGAGACCGATGCCCGACATGATGAGCGCGCCGCCCGCGACAGTCCGCCACGTCAGCCGCTCGCCCAGCACGGCCATGCCGAGCAGCACCGCCGCCAGCGGCGTCACGAGCGCGATGAGCATCGTCTTCGTCACGTCCATGTTCCTCACAAGCCAGTAGAACAGAAGGAACGCCGCGACCGACCCGACGAGCGTCAGATAGAGCAGCGACACGACGGCGAGCGTCGTCCAGTTAAACTTGAAAGGGTTGCCCTCGAACGCGAGGCCGTAGCACGCGAGCGGCACAAGCCCGCACAACATCTGTCCCGCCGCGAGCGTCGCCGGCTCGATCCCCGCGCCGCGCGCCTTCACAAGCACGTTCGCGTAGGCCACGAACGCCGCGCCCACGACGA
>DASQLL010000384.1:0-6409 GCA_035630035.1 Pyrinomonadaceae bacterium
GCGCCGCTACGAGCAGCTTCTCGAATCAGGCGACGTGTCGCGCTCGGCCTACGACCAGCAGCGCTCGCAGCGCGATCAACTGCGCGAGCAGTACGAGGCCGCGCTCGCGCAGGCGAACCAGTCTTACGCCGCCGTGCAGACGGCGCGCGCCGCAGCCGACTCGGCGAAGGTGCAGGTCGAGCAGGCGGCAAAGGGCGTGCGCGATGTCGTCGTCTACGCGCCCATCAGCGGCTACGTCGCAGACCGCCCGGCGGACGTGGGCGAGTTCATCTCGACGAGCATGAAGGTCGCGACAATCGTGCGAACGAACCCTCTGCGCGTGCGGATTGACATCCCCGAACAGTCCATCTCGACCATTCATCCGGGGCAGAGCGTTTCGGTCTCCGCGAGCAGCTACCCCGACCGCAGCTTCGCGGGCCGCGTCACGCGCATCTCGCCCAACGTCTCCGCGCAGTCGCGCACGCTCACCGTCGAGGCAGAGGTTGACAACAGCGAGAACCTTCTCAAGCCCGGCCAGTTCGCGACGATCCGCGTGCTGTTGGCCGAGCAGTCGCCCGCCATCCTCGTCCCCGCGCGCGCTGTTAAGACCGACGGCGCGACCTCGCGCGTCTTCGTCATCAAGGACGGCGTCGCGCAAGAGCGCCTCGTCGCAACGGGACAACAGGACGGCGACCTTATAGAAATCAAAGGCAACATCTCGGCTGATGAGCTTGTTGCGACCTCGAACGTCGAGCAGTTGTCCGACGGCGCTCCTGTAAGACAGTAACGAGTCTGGAGTCTGGAGTCTGAAGTCTGGAGTCAAAGCAAGACGGCTCTGGTTTTGACTCCAGACTTCAGACTCCAGACTCCAGACTTGGATTGAGCTATGCAAAAGCTTGCTGAAATCTGCGTGCGGCGTCCGGTCTTCGCGACGATGCTGATTCTGTCGCTGACGGTCGTGGGCGTGTTCTCGTTCTTCTCGCTCGGCGTTGACCTGTTCCCGAAGATTGATCTGCCGACGATAACGGTGACGGTCGTCAACCCCGGCTCAAGCCCGCGTGAGATAGAGACGGAAATTACAGACAAGGTCGAGTCCGCCGTCAACACCATCAACGGCATTGACGAGCTGCGCTCGACCTCGGTCGAGGGCGTCTCGCAGGTCTTCATCACGTTCGTTCTTGAGAAGAACGCCGACATCGCCGCGAACGAAGTGCGCGACAAGGTCAACCTCATCACGGGCGACCTGCCCGAAACCGCCGAAGACCCGATCATACAGAAGCTCGACACCGACGCTGCGCCCGTGCTGCGCGTTGCCGTCTCCGCGAACAAGTCTCTGCGCGACGTGACCGACATCGCAGACAAGGACATCAAGAAGCGCATCGAGAGTTTGAACGGCGTCGGCAACGTGTCTATCGTCGGCGGCGCGAGGCGCGAGATACACGTCTGGGTTGACCCGGACAAGATGCGCGCCTTCAACATCACCGTCCCCGAAGTTGTCGCCGCCGTCAAGTCGCAGAACATGGAAGTGCCCGGCGGTCGCGTTGACGAGGGCACGCGCGAGCTTACCGTCCGCACGATGGGGCGCATCATCAACCCCGCGGAGTTCAACCAGATCGCCGTCGGCAGCCGCGGCGGCTACGCCGTCAAGATAAGCGACATCGGCTACGTCGAGGACGGCACGGAGGAGCAGCGCACGAGCGCGCGCTTGAACGGCCAGCCCGCCGTGACGCTCGTCGTCTCAAAGCAGTCGGGGCAGAACACCGTGCAGGTGGCGGACGCTGTGAAGGAGCGCCTTCGAGAGCTTCAGCCAGAGCTTGAGAAGAAGGCCGTGCGGACGCAGATAGTCGGCGACCAATCCATCTTCATCAAGGCGGCGGTCGAATCAATCGAGACGCACTTGATTGAGGGCGGACTGCTCGCCGCGCTCGTCGTCTTCCTCTTCCTCTGGAACTTGCGCTCGACGTTCATCGCGGCCATCGCAATCCCGACCTCAATCGTCGCCACGTTCGGCCTGATGGCCGCGATGGGTTACACCTTGAACCAGATAACGATGCTCGCGCTCACATTGATGGTCGGCATCGTGATTGATGACGCAATCGTCGTGCTTGAGAACATCTATCGCTTCGTCGAAGAGAAGGGCTACGACCCGTTTCAGGCGGCAATCGAGGGCACGCGCGAGATCGGGCTTGCGGTCATGGCGACGACGCTGTCGCTGCTCGCCGTCTTCCTCCCCGTAGGCTTCATGGGCGGCATCGTCGGTCGCTTCATGTCTTCGTTCGGCTTCACCTCTTCGTTCGCAATCGCGGTCTCTCTGCTCGTCTCGTTCACGCTGACGCCGATGCTCGCCGCGCGTCTCATCAAGCGCAGGGAAGCGGCGGAGGGGCCGGGCACAGCCGTTTTGCCGAGCGAGGGCGACGCGCCCTCAGCGTTGGCGGACGAGTCGAAAGTAGTCGCAGGCGAGCCGGGCGCGCTCGCCGCGGCGCACGAGACGGCGGAGGACGAGGAAACGTCCGCGCCGACTTCGGAAGAGGTCGTGCAGGCGGGCGCGAGCGGCACGCGCAAGCTTCGAGCGCAGCGCACTTCAAAAGAGTCGCGATGGTATCGTCCGATTGATCGGACTTACACGGCGATGCTTCGCTGGTCTATGGCGCACCGTTGGGTCGTCGTGCTCGCGTGCGTGCTTGCAATCGTCAGCATCGTCCCGCTCTTCCAGATGGTCGGCAAAAACTTTCTGCCCGTTGACGACCAGTCGCAGTTCGAGGTGAACGTCCGCACGCCCGAAGGCTCGACGCTCGCGGCAACCTCCGCGCTCGTCGAAAGAATAGCGGCGGACTTGCGCCGTATGCCCGGCGTCACCGACACGCTCGTGACAATCGGCGGCGGCCAGCAGCAGGTCGTCAACACCGCGAGCATCTACATCAAGCTCGCAGACCTCAAGGCGCGCGACAAATCGCAGAACGATATGATGGTGGACGCGCGCAACCTTCTACAGAAGTACCCGAAGGAGCTTCGGACGAGCGTGCAGCAGGTTGCGGCCATCTCAGGCGGCGGCTTCCGCAACGCGGACATACAGTACGTCGTCGGCGGGCCGGACTTGCAGAAGCTCACGGAGTATTCCGAGAAGCTCGCGGAGAAGATGAAGACCATCCCGGACGTTGTTGACGTTGACTCGTCGCTCATCGTCGGCAAGCCCGAAGTGCGCGTGCAGATTGATCGCGCGCGCGCGGCTGACTTGGGCGTCCGTGTAGGCGACATCGCGCAGGCTCTGAACGTGCTGGTCGCCGGACAGGAGGTCTCGACCTTCAACGAGGGGACGGATCAGTACGAGGTGCGCGTGCGCGCCACAGGGCAGTCGCGCACAAGCCCGGAAGCTCTGTCGAACCTCTTCGTACAGTCGTCGAGGACGGGCTGGACGAACCTTTCGAGCGTCGTGCGAGTGGAGGAGGGAACAGGCCCTTCGGCGATTGACCGCCTCAACCGGCGGCGGCAGGTGACGCTGTTCGGCAACGTCCGACCGGGCGGCTCGCAGGCGGCGGTCATTGACCAGATGAACCTGTTCGTTACGGAGCTGAACATTGACCCTTCGTACTCGACTGGACTCGCGGGCCGCTCGAAAGAGCTTGGGAAGGCGGGCGCGTACTTCATGCTCGCCTTCATCCTCTCGTTCATCTTCATGTACATGATTCTCGCGGCGCAGTTCGAGTCGTTCATACACCCCGTCACTATCTTGCTGACGCTGCCGCTCGCGATACCCTTCGGCATCCTCTCGCTTCTGCTCACGGGGCAGACTGTGAACATCTTTTCGGGCCTCGGCCTTCTGCTTCTGTTCGGCGTGGTGAAGAAGAACGCGATCTTGCAGATTGACCACACGAACGAGCTGCGCTCGCACGGCATGGAGCGACTCGAAGCGATCATACAGGCGAACCGCGACCGTCTGCGCCCGATTCTGATGACGACCATCGCGCTCGTCGCGGGCATGCTGCCGCTCACGATTTCGAGCGGCCCCGGTTCGGGCACGAACCGCTCAATCGGCGTCCTCGTCGTCGGCGGACAAAGCCTGTGTCTGCTGCTCACGCTTCTGGCCGTGCCCGTCTTCTACTCGCTCTTCGACGACGTGGGCCGCAGCCGCATCTTCGCGCGTGCGTGGTCGCGCGTGAGCGGCACGTTCGCGTGGGCACGCCGCCGCGCCGCCGCAACGGCGCAAATGTTCTTCGGGATGATTGGAAAGCAGTAATGAAAAAGTCTGGAGTCGGAAGGCAAGAGCTAATGTGTTGACTTTAGACGCCAGACTTAAATACGGATTGAAATTGTCTAATGTGCAACTCTTTTTTAGCTTGCGGAGCAAGCGACAGAGTAAAGCCCAGCGTGAAGCCGAAGGCGAACGCTGGGTTAGCAACGTGGCAATAAGACCAAGCTCACGAAGTGAGCGACAGCGGTTTGATTCGGTAGCCATCTGACGCCCGCATTCGCGGGCTTGGGATATGTTGGGCGCGCAAACCCAGCGTTGCGCTACGCTTCACGCTGGGCTTTATTCTGGACGCCTGCTTCGCAGGCTTTAAGCCAGCAAATAAAGAATCACACATTAGGTTGAAATTATGAGTCTTCGCACACATCGTTTCGTCGCCAACGTTCTCGTCGCCGCGCTGCTCTGCGCGTTCGCCTCGCCCGCGCTCGCGCAACAGCTGGGCGCGCGAAAGAGCGCACCGCCGCCCGCGCAAGAGTTCTCCGGCTCGATCTTCGGCGACGACGCCGCAGAGAAACCGAAGACGCGCGAGTCGGAGAAGCCCGCGCCTTCGCCGCTGCCTTACATGACGGTCGCGCTCAAGGAGACGCCGCGCGCGCAGGACGGCGCGCAGCAGACAAGCGCGCAGCAGACAAGCCCACCGCCGTCGCAGTCAGGAGCGCCGACGCAGGGTCAGCCCGCGCAGCCTTCGCTGATGCAGCAGCCCGGCGCGCAGGTTCAGTCGCCGCCGCAGCCTCCCGCGCCCGGACGCGAGAGCGTGCCGACGCCCGCGCCGCAGGACGCGAGCATCAACGTGCCGCAGGTCGCGCCGGACTTTCGCGCCGAAGCCGCGCCGTTCCCGACGCTTGAGCGCATCGGCGTTGACATGGGGCAGCAGCGCGCTCTGTCCGTGCGCGAGGCGATAGAGCTTGCGCTCGTGAACAACAAGGACATAGAGGTCGCGCGCGAGAACGTGCGCGCCGCCGAGTTCGACTTAAAGGCCGCGCGCGGCGTGTACGACCCGCGCTTTCTGACCAACTCATACTACGAGCGCACAGAGACGCCTACGGCGAGCTTTCTTTCGGGAAGCTCCACGGGCGCGGTCACGCAGTCCGGTTTCTTCAGCAGCTCTTCCGTGCAGGGGCAGACGCCCGCGTTCGGCGGCGGCTACCGGCTCGACTTCGTCAACAACCGCATCACGACCAACAACCAGTTCGCCGCTTTGAACCCGCAGTACCCGACCTCGCTCACCTTCAGCTACACGCAGCCCATCTTGAAAGGGCGCGGCTTCGACCAGAACCGGCGCGCGATAGAGATCGCGAAGAAGGGCTTGGGCCTGACGGACGCGCAGTTCCGGCAGCGCGCCATCGAGACCATAACGAACGTGCAGCGCGCCTACTGGGACTTGGTCTACGCGCTCCGCAACTTGCAGATTCAGCGCGACGCCGTTCGCGACGCGCGCGCGCAGCTTGAGCACAACAAGCGACTCGTAGGCTCGGGCATGCTCGCGCCGATTGACGTTGTTGCGGCGGAGGCGCAGGTCTCAGGCTTCGAGCAGAGCGTCTATTCCGCGCTCGACGAAGTGGGCCGCGCCGAGAACAATTTAAAGAACCTCATCGCGGAGAACCGCGAGGCCGCGATCTGGAACGTCTCGATAGTTCCGACCGATTCGGTTGACCTCGTGCCGCCCTCGGTCGGCCTCGCCGATGCTATGCAGGCCGCGCTCAAGAGCAGGCCCGAGTTGCAGTCGTCCGACGTTGCGCGCGAGATAAACGAGATCGAGCAACGCTTCGCGCGCGAGCAGACGAGGCCGCAGGTTGATCTGGTCGCCTCATACGGACTCGTGGGACTCGCGGGCGCGCTCAACACTTCGGGCGGCGTCAACCCGCTCACCGCGTCGAGCGCGCAACTGCGCGACCGCATCAACGAGCTTTCGCGCATCAACGGCCTACAGCCGCTCCCCGATCTTCCGCCGCAGACCTTGCCCGGCACGCTCGTCGGGGGCGAGGCGCAGTCGCTCGCGAACCTCGCGGCCAACCGCTTCACGAACCTGCGCGTCGGCGTCGCGATCAACCTGCCATTCCGCAACACGACCGCAGAGGCGCAACTGGGCCGCTCGCTCGTCGAGCGCGACCGCATACGCACGCAGCGCGAGCAGCTCGAACAGCTCATACAGGTTGACGTGCGAAACGCCTTGCAGCTCGTCCA
>DASQLL010000385.1:0-3968 GCA_035630035.1 Pyrinomonadaceae bacterium
GCTCGTGCGCGGCGCGCGGCAGCGTGAACTCTTCAAAGAGAAACGGCAGGAAGATGTTCTGCACGACGGCGCGGTCAATATCTTTGCCGCCGAGGTGGTTGTCGCCGCGATGCTCAAGGACGTTGAGTCGCCCGTCGCGCGTCGAGACAACGGCCACGTCGAGCGTGCCGCCGCCGAGGTCGAAGACGAGCCAGCGCTGGTCGCGCACGCCCGCGCGCGCGCCGTATGCGATGGCCGCCGCTATAGGCTCTTGCAGCAGCGGGTACTCTTCGAGTCCCGCGAGCTGCGCGGCGCGCGCCGTCGCCTCGCACTGCAAGGCCGTGAAGGCCGCGGGCACCGTGACGCACGCGGCGCGAACGTCCTCGCCGGTGCGCCGACGCGCGTCCGCGAGGAGCGATTTGAGAACCTCCGCTGAAATCTCTTCGGGCGTCATCACGCGGCCCGACGCGGGGAAGGTCTTCTCGTAGCGCTGGCCCATCAGACGCTTCGCTTCCTGCTCCACGTTGTCGGGGTCTTCGGCGACGGCGTTGTACGCGCGCCGCCCCACCATGAGACTGCCCGACCTTAGAACGCGGACGACCGAAGGCGTCACGTTCATCTGGTCGTTGTTCTGTATGACGCGCACCTCCGCACCGTCCGCCTGCGCGATGCAAGAGTTCGTCGTGCCCAGATCAATACCGAAGTTGATGTACTCAGCCATTCTAAAACCTTCTCGATTGCGGATTGCGGAATTCGGATTGCAGATTAAGAAGCGGACGGGGAGACGGGCAGACGGGGGGACTGGGAGACGTTTGTCAGCGCAGCTTCTTTCTCCCCTTCTCCCTGTCCCCGCTTCTCCCCGTCGCGGAAGTCCGCAATCCGCAATCCGAATTCCGCAATCTTTATGTTTGCCTGCCCCGCCTGACAACCACCTGTCCGTGGCGCACGACCTCGCCGCGCCAGAGGACTATGGGAGCGACCGTCTCGTCAACGACCTGCGCGCCTGCGGGGAGCGCTGCGTCCTCGAAGGCGTCCAGAACCTCGACGGCGAGTCCCGGCTCGTAAGCGCGCCCCGTGAGGTCTATGACTTCGAGGCCGCGCTCGGAAAGAAACTTGCCCAGACGCCGCGCGACGTGGCGCGCGCGCTGGGTGGAAGCCTCCTGTTCCGCGCCGCCCGCCCAGCGTTCGAGCCGCCACCACTCGACGGCCAGCTCGGCGAGCGACGAGAGAGATACTTCAAGCGTCCGCGGCAGTTCGTCCGTCATCTCGAATGTTTATGATGCCTCGTTTGAGCGGCTGCGCTCGCGGCGACTAACAAAACTCCGCCGCCATTGGCTCAAGAATAACAAATCGTCGCGCGGCGCGGCGGCGACCACTTCCGACCGAATCAAAATATCAAGAATCCGCGTCCGGCGCGAAGGCGGCGAGGCGCGCGTCAGTCTCGCGGCGGCGCGTTGCGGATCGGAGGAGCCGCGTTGCGATTGAGCGGCGTGATGATGATGGGCGGCGGCGACAGATTTAGGTTGAGAGTCATTGTGTTCTGCGTCGTCCCGCGCGGCTGCGGGCCGCGTCGCCGCGTGCGCGCGCCCGCGTTGTAGTTCGCGGGCGGCTCCATGAGATAAGGCGGAATTTTTATCGGCGGCATCGGCGTCAGCTTTGGGATGACGATGTTCGTGTTGACGTTCAGGTTCGTACTAAAGTTGGAGGGCCGGTACGTGTTCGAGCGTTTCGTGTTGATGACGCCGCACTTTTGCAGCCCGAAGCAGAGCACGACCAACGCGACCCAGAAGAAGACGGTCATCCCGCATCCGTCCTCCGTTTGCCTCTCGCCGACCGGGGGCGCGGCGTAAGCTTTGGAGAGCTTCGGCGGCACGCGGCTTTCGGCAAGCTCGCGTGCGAGCGCGTGCGCGTACTCTTCGGCGCTTCTCTCTTGGGTCTGCGCGCCGGGACTCTGAATCAGCAGCAGGGCGCGGATTACCTCCAACGCATCGCTGCCGTTCGGAGCCAGAGAGCGCGCCTCCTGAAGCAGCGTAACGCTCTGCCCGTGCAGCCCCGCGCTGCGGTAACGTTCGGCCAACTCTCTCAGCTTATCCGCGGCGTGCGCCAATGCGCGGCGCACGTAATGACTCTCCGCGCCGCCCATCTCGACGAAGACGCGTAGCTGCGGCTTGACCGCGCTCTCGAACTTCCACCAGACGATGTTGTAGCGGCTCGCCTCGCTCTCTCCGTAGCCCGCGGCGAGAGCGTTGGACGAGAAGGCCGCGTCGCATACTTCTTCGAGGCGGTCTTCCGCCGGGCCGAGTATGTCGCGCTCGTACTCTTCGAGCAGTGCGGCGGGCAGGCCTCCCGCGCGCAGGAGCGAGAATGCGCGCGCGCACGAACGCAGATCGCCGCGCACAACCGAGCCTTTCGCATACTCGGCCACTGGCGCGGAGACGAGGCGCGGCGTGCGAAGCCGGAGCCGGCGCACCTCGCCGAAAGTAACCGGCTGCTCGTAATCGCCGTTCAAGTCCGCGGCCACGAGCGACGACCAGAACGCCTCAAGCTCAATCGTCTCGCGCCAGAGCTTGAACGCCCAAGCCCACGCGCCCGCGTCTTCGAGCAAGGGGTCGAGCCGCCGCAAGCCCGTGAGCGCGAGCAGCGCGGCGTCGTGGAGCGCGGCGGGCGAATCGTCCGAGAGCAGCGCGCCGACCGATGCGCGCAGCTCCGCGACGCTTGAGGCTTGAGCGATGCGCCCGCCCGTGTGAAACCAGAACAGGCGCTCGAAGGCGCGGCTCGCAGGCTCCGACAGACGGCCCAGCGCGTCGCGCACGTCCGACTCCGCGCGGCTCAGGGGCGCGAGCCACTCGGCGTCCGTCTCGAAAGTTTTCCGAACGCCGAGCTTGAGCGCGAGCCGCACGGACGACGCCGCGTCCGCGACTTCGCGCTGCGAAGCCGTCGCCGCGAGACCGAGCGCGCGGAAGGCATTATGCGTGAGCGGCTCGAAGCCGCGTCCGGCGGGCTTCGCAGCGGCGCGCTTAGTGGACAGATTTAATGACGTAAAGCTAGACACAGAATTCAAGGATGAAGGATGAAGGCGGAAGGATGAAGGATGAAGAAGATGCTGTTCAGCATTTACTTCATCCTTCCGCCTTCATCCTTCATCCTTCCTCATAGCCCCGCCATGTCCCACTTCCGCACGACTTCGCCTATGAGGCCGGCGACCTTGTCGTTGACCTTGTTGAAATACTCGTCGGCCTTCTTCTGTTCAAACTTCGGATAGCCCTGCCCCGGCTGATAGAGGCCGATTGAGGACGGGAAAGGCGTGGCCGACCAAGTGCCCGCCGCGGGGTAAGGCGTGGCGAGGTCGCTGCGATAGCGTTCGGGGTGAACGAGCGTCGGGTCAATCGCCTGTATGTACGCCGTCTCGTTCAGACCAGCGTGCCCGCCGTCCTCGCCGAAGACCTCTTTGGTCACGTCGGAAGCGAACGACCACCAGTTGATGACGAGCGTGCGGACTCGTCTTTCAGTAGCGACTTCGGCGGCGACCGAGTTCAGCACGGCAGTCTGCGGCCCGCCGTGGCCGTTGAGAATGATGATGTTCCTGAAGCCGTTCTTCGCCAAGCCTTCGAGAACCTGCTTGATGAAGGGGCGGTACGCGGCCTCGTTTATCTGGAACGCGCCGGGGTATGCCTCCATGCTGCCCGTGATGCCGTATGGAAGCGCGGGCGCTATCAGAGCGTTGACGCGCGGAGCGATTTGCCGTGCCATCGCAAGCGGAGCGGTGATGTCCGCGCCGTTGTTGACGACGCCGTGCGGTTCGAGCGTGCCGGTGGGAAGCAGCACGGTCTGAACTTTCGACGGCACGACCTCCCTGAACTCCATCCAGTTGATGCGCTCCATCTCGCGTGTCGAGACCGACTCCTTCTGCGCGGAACTCTTCGGCGTCTGCGCGGTCGCGCGCGAGGCGTTCGCGGCGGCAAGCATTAGCACGACGACGGACACGAAAA
>DASQLL010000386.1:0-4391 GCA_035630035.1 Pyrinomonadaceae bacterium
GCGCTCTCGACCGTCTGCACGCCGCTGATCATGATGACGACGGTGTCGGGCGATAGCTCAAGCACGCGCGGTATCATCTCAAGCCCGCTCATGCCGCCCATCATGATGTCGCTGATGACGAGGTCGAACTCGCCCTCGCGCAGATGCGACAGCGCGTCTTCAGCCGAGCCGACCGTCGTGCAATCGTAGGCCGGGCCGAGCAGGTCGGCCAGCACCGACCGGATTTCCGGCTCGTCGTCGGCGATAAGGACGCGCGCTCTTCTGCCCAGAAACTTAGACATAACGTGTCCGCTCCGCGTTCTTTAGGGTCGAATGAAACTTGAGGCGGGAGAGAGACGGCACAGCTCATGTCGGGTTGAGCTGAATCGCCCGAAGAGGCTCAAATATATTAACGCCCCACTCGCGTTTGCACAAGCGTTAACGCAAGTCTCATCGCAAGAGCCGCACGCGCGCTATCGAACTCACGCGCGCGGCGCGACGGTTGACGCGCACGCGCCGCGCGCCCTATCATTCCCGCTCACGCCGGAGTGGCGAAATCGGTATACGCACGAGACTCAAAATCTCGCGTCCGCAAGGGCATGTCGGTTCGAGTCCGACCTCCGGCATCGAAACTCACACGGGAATTGAAACAAGAAGATAAGCCGCCGACGCTGGTTGAGCGTCGGCGGCTTATTGGTTTTAGCGTTCGTTCGGCAGCCGAAGCAGCGCGTCCAAGCAATGGTCTTCAGTGGTTGGCCGCACAGTTATTCAAAACGCAGCGCCTCGATTGGGTCGAGCGCGGCGGCCTTGCGCGCGGGGTAGTAGCCGAAGAAGATGCCGACAGCCGCCGAGAAGACGACGGAGCCGATGACGGATGCCGTGGAGACGAGCGTGGGCCAGCCGAGCATGGTCGGGATGGCGATTGAGACGCCGAGGCCGAGCAGGATGCCGATTATTCCGCCCGTAAGGCTCAGCACGACCGACTCGATGAGGAACTGCGTCCTGACGGCGGAAGAGCGCGCGCCGATTGCCATGCGTATGCCGATCTCGCGCGTGCGCTCCGTGACGGACACGAGCATGATGTTCATGATCCCTATGCCGCCGACTAAGAGCGAGACGCCCGCGATGCAGCCCAAAAGGATTGTCATCGTGTTGTTGGTCTCGTTTGCGGCCTCGGCCACGTCCGACATGTTGCGGACTGTAAAGTCGTTCGCCTCGTTCGCCGAGAGCTTGTGACGCTGGCGCAGCAGCTCCGTTATCTGCGCCTGCGCCGTGTAGGTCGCGTCCTGCGAGACGGCGGAGACGTATGCAACCTGTAGGCGTGTGTTGCCGAGCAATTTTTTCTGCACCGCCGTGTAGGGGGCGAAGGCCAGATCGTCCTGATCGCGCCCCTGCGGGTCTTGCCCCTTGCGCGCCATCACGCCGACGACGCGGAACGGAAGGTTCATTACGCGCACCGTCTGCCCCACTGCGTCCGTGCCCGGAAAGAGGTTGTCCGCGACCGTCCGCCCAAGCACTATGACGCGCGCGGCTGTACGCACGTCTGCGTCGCCGAAGAACTCGCCGCTCTCGACCGACCACTTGCGAATGTCTGTGTACTGCTCGCCCACGCCCTGCACCTGCGTGTTCCAGTTTAGGTTGCCGGCGACGAGCTGCGAGCGCGAGTTGACCGTGGGGCTGACCATCGAGACGCTCGGCAGCTCTCGACGTATGGCTTCGAGGTCTTCGATTGTCAGAGCGTTGTTGCCGCCGTCCGCGCCTGCGCCGCCGCGCACGCCGCCGGTGTTCTGCGCGCCCGCGCTGACGAAGAGAAGGTTCGTGCCCATGCCTTCGATCTGCGCCTGCACCGAAGCCTGCGCGCCCTGCCCTATGCTCACCATCGCGATCACGGCGGAGACGCCGATGATAATGCCGAGCATCGTCAAAGCGGCGCGCATCTTGTTTCGGACGAGCGCGCGGAAGGCTATGCGAAGTATGCTTAGTGCGTTCATGGTTTTCACAAGGGGTGCTGGGTGTTAGGTGCTGGGTTCTGGTAAAAGCAATTGTCTTTCACCCAGAACCCAGCACCTAACACCCAGCGCCCTTCCTCAGTCTTCGTCCATCTCGATGGCGGGTAGATTCCTAAACTCTTCGGCGGCGTCGCGCGGAGAGTCAACACGCCGGTCTTCTTTAATCTTGCCGTCCTTGAAGACGACGATGCGATCTGCGTATGCGGCGATGTCAGACTCGTGCGTGACGAGGACGAGCGTTATACGGCGCTCGCGGTTGAGCCGCTGGAAAATCTCCATGACCTCGACGGAGGTGCGCGAGTCGAGCGCGCCCGTCGGCTCGTCGGCGAGTATGAGCGTCGGGTCGTTGACGAGCGCGCGCGCGACGGCGACGCGCTGCTGCTGTCCGCCTGAAAGCTGGTTCGGGTGGTTCCGCTCGCGCCCCGCGAGGCCGACGGAATGAAGAGCCTCGGTCGCGCGGCGCTCTCTCTCGCCCGACTCGACGCCCGCGTAAAGCATCGGCAGCTCGACGTTCTCAAGCGCAGAGGTGCGCGCCAGAAGGTTGAAGCCCTGAAACACGAAGCCGAGCTTGCGGTTGCGTATGTCGGCGCGCTCGTCTTTCGAGAGCGCGGAAACGTCAACGCCGTCGAGGACGTATGTGCCGCGCGTGGGCCGGTCGAGGCAGCCGATGATGTTCATCGTCGTGGACTTGCCTGAGCCTGACGCACCCATGATCGCGACGAACTCGCCCTCGCGTATCGTGAGCGAGACGCCGCGCAGCGCGTGGACTTCGACATCGCCCATCGCGTAGGTCTTGTGTATGTGATCCAGTTGGATGACGGGCCGCGCCTCCGGCTCGCGCGCGAAAAGCACCGCGCCCGCCTCAAACTCTCCCGGCCTTATCTCTAACGTCGCCTGCATCGCTCGACTCCCTTGTGTTCACTCCGACAACTCTTTCCACTTCGCTCGCGGTCGCACGCCGCCGCGTAACTAGCGTCTGCCGCCGCCTGTGCGAGGCGCTCCGCCGAAGCCGGGCGCGGTCTGTGCGCCGCCCTGCGTCCTGCTCGCGCTGCCGCCGTTGATGTTCTGTCCCGTGATGACGACCTCGCCTTCCTTCAAGTCGCCCTCGACCACCTCGGTCGCAGTGCCGTCGCTGAGGCCGACCTTGATGCGTCGCGGCTGCGGCTTGCCGTCCGCGCCCATCACCCACACGCGGCGCGTCTGGCCCGCGACCACAGGCGCGCTCGACGGCGCGAAGTTGCCTCCGCGTCCGCCCGCGCTTTGTCCGCCGCCGCCGCCGGCGTTGCCGCCCACGGAGTTGTTGGCGGCTGCGCTGTTTGCGTCCGCGCCCTGTTGCTGATTCTGGCCGCGTCGCGCGCCCTGACCCGAAGCGCGGTTCGAGCCTGCGCCGCGCTGCCTGTCGGAAGTTTGCGGCGTGAACCTGAGCGCAGAGTTCGGGACTTTAACAACGTCGTTGCGCTCGTCAATCGTGATAGTCAGATTCGCGGTCATGCCGGGCTTGAGCTTCTGCTCAGGGTTCGCAACGTCTATGACGACGTTGTATGTGACGACGTTTTGCGCGCTAACGGGATTGAGGCGCATCTGCTTGATTGCGCCCGTGAACTCGTCGGAGGGGAATGCGTCAACGCCGAACTTGACGCCCTTCGCCTGCTCGACGAGGCCGATGTCGGCCTGATCTATGTTTGCGATGACCTGCATCTGCGTCAGGTCTTGCGCGATGGTGAAGAGCTTGGGCGCGGAGAGCGAAGCCGCCACGGTCTGCCCCACGGCCACGTCGCGCGAGATGACGACGCCGTCAATCGGCGAGCGAATCGTCGTGTGCCCCAAGTTGACCTCGGCGAGTTGCAGCGCGGCCACGGCCTGCTGAACCTGCGCCTGCGCGTTCTGCACCTGCGCCTCGGCCTGCTCGACCTGCGCGCGCGACTGCTCGACCTGCGACTGCGCCTGCTCGATCTGCGCCCCGGCCTGCGCCTGCCCCGCGCCCGAAGACGACTGTTCGGCAAGCACGGCCTGCCTGAGTTGCGCGGCGGCTTGGTTGTAGCGCGCCTGCGCCGTCTTGTAGCTCGTCTGCGCTGTTATGTACTCGCGCTCGGAAATGACGCCGCTCTTGAGGAGCGACTCTTCCTGCTTGAGAAAGCTCGCGGCGTCGTCGAGTTGCGCCTTCATCACTGCGACGTTGGCCTCCGCGCTTGAGACGCCCGCCTGCTGGTTCTGCACGGTCGAGCCTGCGGCGACCGCCTTCGCACGCGCGTCCGTAACTCCCGCGCGCGACTGCGTGACGCCCGCTCGCGCTTGAACGAGTCCGGCCTGCGCCTGCTGCAACCCCGCGCGCGCCTGTTCGAGATTTGCCTGCGCCTGCTGAACCTGCGCCTGCGAGGTCGAGGGATCGAGCTGCGCGACGAT
>DASQLL010000387.1:0-5984 GCA_035630035.1 Pyrinomonadaceae bacterium
TTTGCTGGGGCTGGCTTATCAATAAAAACTTAACTTTCTAATGCAACGGTCTGTAATTCCTACGAACCGCGGGCCGCGGACAAGCCCTGCCCCTACATGCCATAAGCGCGTTGTGAACTTGTTTTCGCACAGGCGCGCTCAATACAATCTCCACATGGACTCATTCAAATTTCGTCGAGGCTCGCGCGCATGACTGACGCCGCGCTCGGCTGGCAGATACTTGCGCGCGAAGGCGAGGCGAGGGCGGGGCTTTTGCGTACGCGGCGCGGCGACATCGAGACGCCCGTGTTCATGCCCTGCGGCACGCTCGGCACGGTCAAGGGCGTCCGCTTCGAGGAGCTGGAAGCCGAAGACCTCGACGCTCGCATCATCCTCGGAAACACATATCACCTCTGGCTACGTCCCGGCGCGGACGTTGTGCGCGCGTGCGGCGGGCTGCACCGATTCATCGGCTGGGAGCGCGCGCTGCTCACGGACTCCGGCGGCTTTCAGGTCTTCTCCTTGAGCGACATGCGCCGCGTCGCCGAAGAGGGCGTCGAGTTCCGCTCGCACGTTGACGGGCGGCTCTGCTTTCTCTCGCCCGAAGTCTCGATGGAGGTGCAGGCCGCGCTCGGCTCCGACATCGTGATGGCGTTTGACGAGTGCCTGCCGGGGCAGTCGGCTCACGAACATGCGCGCGCATCTCTGGAACTGACTGCGCGTTGGGCCGCGCGCTCGCGCACGCGCTTCGACGAATTGCAGCGCGAGGGCGCGGACACGGGGCGGACTCAAGGGGGCGCCCAAGTCAGCGGGCGTCAGTCGCTCTTCGGCATCGTGCAGGGCGCGACGCACCTCGATTTGAGGCGCGAGAGCCTCGCGCGCACAATCGAGGTCGGCTTCGACGGCTACGCAATCGGCGGACTGAGCGTCGGGGAAGAGAAGTCTGTGATGTATGAGGTGGTGGAAACAATCGCGCCGCTGATGCCACAGGATGCGCCGCGCTATTTGATGGGCGTGGGCACACCGGAAGACCTCGTGGAGTGCGTGGCGCGCGGCGTTGACATGTTCGACTGCGTCATCCCCACGCGCAACGGTCGCAACGGTCAGGCGTTCACGTCGCGCGGAAAACTGAACATCAAGAACGCGCGCTGGGCGACCGACACGCGCCCCTTAGACGAGTCGTGCGCGTGCTACGTCTGTCGCCGACACACTCGCGCGTACCTGCGTCACCTGTTCATGACGGGAGAGATGCTGGCCGCGGTTCTGCTGTCGCACCACAACCTTGCGTGCTTCCTTGACACCATGCGGCGCGTGAGGCAAGCTATCCGGTCTGGCGAATTCACGCGATTTCGGCGGGAGTTTCTTGTGGGAATCGGCTCCGGCGTCGAGTGAGCTGCGGCCACGGCGCGCGCATAGTTTCTCCTGAAAAAATCGAAACGTGATTGGGAAGAGATGATCCACGAAGTCACACGAAACGACACGAAGCAAACCGCACGAAAGCTTCGCGCCGTCTCGTGTCGTTTCGTGTGACTTCGTGGACGGCCTTTTTCGTTTTCCCGTCTCATGAGTTTCGAGTTAGAGCGTGCGCGTCGTCAGTTAAAATCTGAATCCGAGGACAGAGATTCGTGATTCGAGATTTCGCATTTGGAATCCCGAATCCTTAAACTTCCGATGACTAATCTCGCTTTCATTCTCTTGCAAGGCGGGATGGGCGGACTCTTCGCGGGTCTGATGCCCTTCCTGCTCATCTTTGGCGTCTTCTACTTTCTCATCATCGTCCCCCAGCGCAGGCGTCAGAAAGCCCTTCAGGACATGATCTCGACGCTGAAATCGGGCGACCGCATCATCACGAGCGGCGGCGTCATCGCCACCGTCAAGCAGGTGAAAGAAAAGTCTCTGATCGTGTTGAGCGAAAAGTCCATGCTCGAAATCTCCCGCTCCTCCGTCGCAGGAATGCAGGAGGAAGAGGCGGCGAAGGGGAGTTGATAGTAAACAGTTTTCAGTTTTCAGTTTTCAGTCAAGACCTTGTCGGCGGCTGAAAACTGAAAACTGAAAACTCAAAACTGCTTTATGAAAAAGAATCTTCTTCAGCGCGTAATCATCATCGCCATCGTGACGCTCGTGGGCCTCTGGGTCGTGATAGGCCCGCGCCACAAGCCGACGCTCAAGGACTTCACGCTGGCGGGCATCAACAACACGCTGCGCGAGAACATAAACCTCGGACTCGACCTGCGCGGCGGCTCGCACCTCGTCATGCAGGTGCAGGTTCCCGACTACCTCAAGCGCGTGACCGAGAACGTCGCCAACGGCGTGCAGACCGCAGCGCGCGAGGCCGGATACAACGTCAAGTCCGTGCGCCCCGAAGTCAGCGGCGACAACTACCGCGTCATACTCGAAGCCGAGGACAACTCGAAGCTACAGCAGATGCGCGAGCAGCTTCCCAACAAGGTCAACGACTTCGGCTCGAACGTATGGCAGTCCACCGCGAGCGGCAACACCATCACGTGGGAGATGGCCGGAGGCGCGAAGGACGAGCTTGGCAGGCGCGCGACGCAGGACGCGCTCCGCATCATTGACACGCGCATCAACGCCATCGGCGTCGCTGAGCCGACATTGCAAGAGCATGGAGCGTCCAACTCGCACCAGATTCTCTTGCAGATGCCCGGCCTCGATGACCCGGAACGCGTCAAAGCTCTCATCACGGGCGAGTCGCGGCTTGAGTTGATGAAGGTCGTCGGCTCGACGAATCCCACGCCGATAACCACCTACCCCACCCAGCAGGCGGCCATTGCATCGCTCGGCGGCACAGTCCCGCAGAACCGCCGCGTGCTGCCCTACGACGACCGCGACGAGCCGACGAACGCCGGACAGACGCCCGCGCCGAAGCCCGGCGAGCCGACTTCATGGGTCGTCGTCGAGTCGCCCGCGGTAGTTGACGGAAGCGAGCTTCGCAGCGCCGACGCCGTGCAGGAGAACCCCGTCGGGGGCGACGACGGCTACTCGATCAGCTTCACCTTGAAGCCTTCGGGCGCGCAGAAGTTCGGGACGTGGACAGGGCAGAACGTCGGCGCGTACATGGCCGTCGTCTTGAACGACCGCGTGAAGAGCGCGCCCTTCATCAAGTCGCAGATCACGGACACAGGCCAGATAACGGGCAATTTTACGAAGGACTCGGCCAACGACCTCGCGCTCACGCTCCGCTCGGGCGCGCTTCCCGCGAAGCTGCTCTACCTCGAAGAGCGCACCGTCGGCCCCAGTCTCGGCGCGGACTCGATTCGCGCGGGTGTGACGGCCTGCCTCGTCGGCCTCGCGCTCGTCGTTCTGACGATGGTCATCTACTACCGTTGGTCGGGCATCAACGCGGTCGTCGCGCTTTTGCTGAACACAGTTTTGACGCTCGGCGGCCTTATCATCTTCGACGCGACGCTCACGCTGCCCGGCATCGCCGGTGTCATCCTCGGCATCGGCATGGCCGTTGACTCGAACGTGCTCATCTTCGAGCGCATACGCGAGGAGCTGCAAAGCGGCAAGACCGTCGCTTCGGCCATTGACATGGGGTTCGCGCGCGCGTTCGTGACGATTATTGACACGCACGTGACGACTATCGTCTCGTCGCTGTTCCTGTTCGTCTTCGGCACGGGGCCGATACGCGGCTTCGCCGTCACGCTCATCCTCGGCCTGCTCGCGAACCTGTTCACCGCCGTCTACGTCTCCCGCACGATCTTCATTTGGGAGCTTTCGCGCAAGCAGGGACGCGTGGAGACGCTCAGTATTTAAAAGCCGTAAATGGTGAATGGTAAATGGTGAATAGTAATTCGCCTCCAACCATTCACCATTTACCATTTACCATTTACCAATCACCATGTTTCAGATATTCCAAAACGTAAGCGTAGACTGGCTCAGGTATCGCAAGGTCTTCATCCTGATCTCTGTGGCGATCATGCTGGGCGGTCTCGCCTCGGCGCTCATCCGCGACAGGACGGAGGGCGGCACCGAAGCCTTCAACCTCGGCATTGACTTCAAGGGCGGGACGGTCGTCACAGCCGACTTCAAGCAGCGGCCTTCAGCCGAGGATATTCGCGACCGACTGCGCGGCGCGGGCGTCTCCGACACGATCATCCAGCCCATCACAGACAAGCCGGGGCAGGTGATGATCCGCCTGCCGAAGCTCGAAGCGGACGAGAACGTCTCCGCCGAAGAGACGCAGGTCATCGTCGGGCGCAAGAAAGTCGCCGAGGCTTTGAGTACCTTCGGCGTTCAGGTCGAGGTGAAGCAGGAGTTCCCGGCGGAAGGCAACGCCTTTAAGATCATCGGCACGGACGCCGTCGGCGCGGTCGCCGGCGAGGCGCTCCGCAATCAGGCCGTCGCCGTGACGCTGCTCGCGCTCGTAGGCATACTTCTCTACATCGCCTTCCGCTTCGAGTGGACTTACGGCGCGGCAGCCGTCATCTCCGTCTTCCACGACGTGCTGGTCACGCTCGGCTTCTTCTCCATCTTCCAGTTCGAGATCAACCTGACGGTCATCGCCGCGCTCCTCACGCTCGTCGGCTTCTCCGTCAACGACACCATCGTCGTCTTCGACCGCATACGCGAAAACCTGCGTATGCACCGTCGCTCGACGCTCTACGCCGTGACGAACGACTCGATCAACCAGACGCTCTCGCGCACGATCATCACGAACGGCCTCGTCTTCCTCTCGGTGCTTGCGATGGTTCTGTTCGGCGGCGACGTGCTGCGTAGCTTCTCCGTCGCGCTCCTGATAGGCATCATCTTCGGCACGTACTCCTCAATCGCTATCGCAAGCCCGATCATGGTCTGGTGGCAGCAGCGGCTGGAATCCGGCAAGGCGCAGGCGACGCCCGCGGCGGGCACGCGCAGCGGCGGCGGCGGCGCGCAGAAGCGCCCGGCTGCGGGCACGCGAAACGAGAAAGCGAGCGCGGCTGCGCGTTAGCGTCGAAGACGCGCCGCTTGCGCCGCGACTCGCGCAGGCGCGGGACGGCGCGGCGGACGGCGAGCGCGGCGGCGTCGAGAATTTTTTACGAACAAGCGGACAAAATCGGTGTCTAAATATTCGGACGGCTTACAGGGTCGGGGCTGGGGCGAAATCTATTTTAAGCTTGACTTCGCCGCGGAATGCGACATAGACTGAGCGCGTTGCTGGCCAATCGAATATTTCACAAACGCGCCCGTCTTTCTTCGGAGTAAGACGGACGTTTGGGCGTAAGCGTTCGTGTCCGAACGGCTGGCCGACAGACTCGTTTCATTCCCTGTTTGGCAGTGAAGGACGAAGTGGAAGGCGCGCTCGGCGGCGCGTGACAGACGCTTCAGGCCATTCCCAGTTCCCTTTAAGGCATATAGCTGAACCCCTACGGGCGTTTTTGATTGAAAACGTTTTGGAATCACAACTCTTATACATGAGTTGCTGTGTTTAAATTAGCTCGCAAACCCCTGATCCACCTGGCAGCGGAAGAGGGAGGATAGACACGATGTTCGAAACGCTGGTTGAGTCCGGCTCGCATTCAGACGACCTCGCACGCAAGGGATCGTTTTTTCTCGGCACGTTTGTGATATATGCCGTCGTGATGGTTTCAATCGCGATTGGCAGTATCTACTGGTACAACGACTCGATCCCCGACCCAAGTCTTGAACTTCTGACGCTGGTGGCTCCCGTCCCGATGCAGGAGGAGCAGGCCAAGCCGAAGCAGGAAGAGCAGAAGCCTGCGGCGAAGCAGGAGACGGCAGTAGTAACGAGAACTGAAATCTCCGTCATCGCTCCTGTCGTCAAGTCGCAGGAGGTTGCAAAGGAGACGACCAGAGAGGTCGCGCGCGACGTCACCAAGTTCATACATCAAGGTAACGTGGATTCTGGAGCCTCCAGCAGCGCTCCGCCGGTTGATGTGGGATTCGCTAAAGGAACTGCCAGAGAAGGAAGCGGCAGCGCCGGCCCGGCTGTGTCTGGAGGCGACGATGCACCGCCACCGCCACCGCCAGCGCCAACGCCCCCG
>DASQLL010000388.1:0-5611 GCA_035630035.1 Pyrinomonadaceae bacterium
CGGCGGGCATCGCCCGCCTCTAAACGGTCGTTGGTTAGCTCTAATGTAATCCGCTCTAAAGGATAACTCCGCATGGAAGCAGAGTGCGGCTCTACTCGGTATAAAAATGGGGTTGAAGCTCGTTTTCGGGAACGTAGCGGAGCGCCTGACGGTAGATCGCACGGGCCGTGCCTGTGTCTAGTTCGGCGTGCGCGGGGATCGTAAGTGTCTGCCGCGTGCCGTCCGTGAGTACGCGGCGGAGTTTTACGTGGCTGCCGCGTTGCGCCACCTGTTCAAATCCGAGCGAAGCAAATATCTTGATAACTTCACTGCCTGACAGCCGCTTAAGCTTTGGCATGGGCTAGAGGGTTAAGCTCAAAACTGGCGAGCACGGCGGGTTCCGGGTCAAGCTCAAACTCGCTGAGGTCTTCGCCTTCCAAATGGAGGGCGATTGCTTCCTCAAGATTGTCCTTCAACTCGTCGAGTGTCTTCCCCTGCGTGACGACAGGCAGGTCAAGACACTCCGCGACATAGTACTTCTCGCCCTGCGTGATGCGGACTTGGATTATTCGCCTCATGGCTTAATTGTGTGTGTCTTAACTAGAAAAAGCAAGCTCTTTGCACGCGAAGCAACTTCACGGCTCACGCGAGAGAAACAGGCTGCAAAATAAAAGTGACGGGCAATTTCTGCCCGTCACTCGTCACTAAAAAGAAGGCCGGGGGAAGAACCGCGTTGGCCGCTCCGAAGCCGTGATTTGAACCTGCGTGTAACAGGTGGGTGACCTAACCTTTCGGTCGAAGCCGCCGCCTCCGGCAATCCCTGCGTTGAGGGGCTGCACTGGCGTCGGCATCGGTCTCCCTTTATCTACGGCGTAGGCTCAATCATCGTAACTCGGTGGCGAACCCCGCAGTGCCGACTCCCTCGGCCTGAACGGATACTAACATAGTCGCCGCGCCTTGAATCGGAAAAGGAGTAAAATTTATTCCGCCTCTACGCTTGACAGACGCGCCTGAATCTCGTCCCGAACTCCCGACGCTCAGGCTACGCGCACCACGCGGTCGCCCCTCATCTCAAGCCCCGGCACACCGTCGGCGAGGTCGCGCATGAACGCACGCTTATCCTCAGGCGAGATGTACAGCGCGCGCGCGCGCCCGTTCTTCAAATATTCGACGCGCAGCCGGTCGAGCGACCACGTGGGCGCGCTCGCGGGATTGCGCGAAGGGCGCACCTCCTCGATTGAGTCGAGCGGGACGCGCCAGCGCATGACGCCGCTGCGGGCCACCAGATGCGTCTCCGTAATCTCATAATTGAGCGGGAACGTCGTGATCAAGACAGCAGCCGACGCGACGACGCCGACGCGGACTAAGGCCCAGCCGAGTTGCAAGTTGCCTCCCGGCGCGAAGAGGTTGAACAGGCCGAACGCGAACGGCGCGAGGACGCCGCCCCATACAAGCCCCACTAACCACCAATCCTTCTTCGAGCGATAGATCATCGCGCATTGCCTCCGCACTTTTGTACGAACGACGGAAGCGGACGGTTTCGGCTGTACGGGGTTTTGGCCGGGCGGAAGTTTTAGGAGATTGCGATGCTGCCTGTGCCGGCGGCAGGCTCCGTGCTGCGCGACTTGAGAACGCGGTCGAGCATCTCTGCACACTCGGCGCTGCGCGTCGCGAGCTGCTGGTCGGCCTGTTCGTGGAGGCGTTTCAGGCGGTGAAGCTCGTCCGCGATGTGGAGCGCGGCGAGGATTGCGACTTTGAGCGAGTCAACGGTGAGCGTGCCCGAAGAGATTTCGCGCATGCGTCGGTCAACGAACTCCGCGAGGCCGACGACGTAGTCGCCGTCGCCGTCGGAGCGGATGTTGTATGTCTGATTGTAGATTTCCACCCGGATGGTCGGCGTGCCTTCAGACGGGTTCTTGATCGCACTCATCCGTTCACTCCGTAACTTAGCGGCGCATCACCTCGACGGCGTCCGAGTCAAGGACGGCGATGGCGTCGAGCATTGCTTCAACCTTCGTGCGGACTGTGTCGCGCTCCGAGAGCAGGCGCTCGACCTGCGTTTCGAGCCGCTCCTTCTCGTCGAGCAGAGAGCCTAGCTCACGCCTGATCGCGGTAAGCTCCCGCTCCATCGCTTCCTTCTCCTGACGGAGAGTTTTAGTCAGCTCGATGGTGCGGTAAATTTTATCTTCGAGGTGTGAGAACTTCTCAAGCCCGGTCAGTCCGACCATCATCATTCTCCAAACAATGCGGCCTCAACACTGCCGCCCGATTATGCTTCTTCGCGAGCGCGAGCGCAAGAGTTAAAAAGCAGAGGTTAGAGGTTGGAGGTTAGAGGTTAGTTTTTTCACTCAATGCGTCGCCCGTTTTCACCTCGGACGACCGAACGCTCAGACGCTTCTAACCTCTAACCTCCAACCTCTAACCTCTGAGTTGCGCCCCATGCTCGCGCTCCAGAGCGGCGACGACGCGCGCGTGCATCGCGTCCGCCTCTTCGTCGCGGAGCGTCCGGTCGTCGGCGCGGTACTCGACGCGGAGCGTGAGCGAGCGCTTCCCTTCCGGCACGTTCGCGCCCTCGTAAACGTCAACGAGCAGAGCGCCCCGACACTCCTCGATGCCGAGGTCGAGAATCGTGCGGCGCATTTCGCCGAAGGTGACGCGGCGATCCGCGACGAGCGACGCGTCGCGCACGACCGAAGGGTATCGCGGCAGAGGCGCGTAGCGCACGGGGCTTTCGCCCGCGTCGAGCAACGCCGTCAAATTCACTTCGGCGACGAAGACGGGCTGGCGGAACTTCTGCGCGGCGGCCAAATCTTCCGAGAGCCTTCCGAGCGAGCCGACCTCCGCGCCGCCAAAATGCACGCGCGCCGACTGCCCCTCGCGCAAGTGGCCGACGCGCGCGGGCGTGAACTCAAGCTCGCCGACTCTCATCGCGTCCGTCGCCGCTTCGAGCGCGCCTTTGATGTCGAGCAAGTCCAGCTCGCGCCCCGCGGCGCGTCCTTCCTCCAAAGCCTCGCCCGTCAGCACGAGCGCGAGCGCCTCGATCTCGTTCGGACGCTCGCTGCCCTCGCCGCCCGCGGCGAAGACGTGCCCCGTCTCGAAGAGCCGGACGTTGCGCGTGCCGTGGTTGAAGTTGCGGCGAACGGATTCGAGCAGTCCGGGCAGAAGCGACGGGCGCATCAGCCGCGTCCCTTCGGTGACTGGGTTCGACAGCTTGACGTAAGCGTCGCCGCCCTCGACCGTCGCGAGGCTGCTGAGAGGCTCGACGCGCCCCTCGTGCGCCTCGTCTATGAAGCTGTAGTTGACGGCTTCGTGAAATCCGTTGGCCGAGAGAACCTGACGCGCCGTGCGCCTGCGCCGGTCGCCCTTCAGATACTCGCCCGCGAGCGGCGAAGGCGGAAGCGACTCGCCTATCTTCTCGTACCCGACGAGCCGCGCGACCTCCTCGACCAAATCCTCTTCGATTGAAACGTCCGTGCGCCACGAAGGGACGACGAAGCCGAGCGGCACATCGTCTCCGCGGTCGCCCTGCGCCGGGTCGTGCCGCTCGAAGCCGAGCGCGCCTAAGATTCGCGCGCACTCGCCGGCTGTGACGCGCAGGCTCGTCAGCTCTTCCACGCGGCGCGGACGCAGCGCGACGAACTGTTGTTCTATCTTGCGCGGGTAAACGTCGAGTGCATCTTCGGTGGCCGCGCCGCCCGCGATCTCGCAGATGAGCGCGACGCAGCGCGCCTGTGCGCGCAGCACGCCCTCGTAGTCAACGCCGCGCTCGAAGCGGTAAGACGCCTCGGTCTGCAAGCCCAGAACCTTCGACGTGCGGCGGACGGACTGCGGATCGAAGTACGCGCTCTCGATGAGCACGTCGGTCGTCGCATCTGAAATCTCTGTCTCCTCGCCGCCCATCACGCCCGCGACCGCGACGGCGCGCGAGGCGTCCGCGATGACGAGCATCTCCGCATCAAGCTCGCGCTCGACGCCGTCGAGCGTCTTCAACTTCTCGCCCGCGCGCGCGCGACGCACGACGATTCGGCGCTCTGAGAGCGTCGCCAAATCGAAGGCGTGGAGCGGCTGTCCCGTCTCGTGCAAGACGAAATTAGTGATGTCGGCGACGTTGTTGATGGGCCGCTGGCCTATGGCCTGAAGGCGGCGCGCGAGCCAGTCGGGCGACGGCGCTATCTTCACGCCGCGAACGACGCGCGCAGCATAACGCGGGCACAGGTCGGTGTCTTCGATGGAGACGGACGTGAACGCCTCCGCCTTATCCGCGACCCTTTCAGCCGTCACGTCCGGCAGGCGCACGCTCCCGCCCGCGAGCGCGGCCACCTCGCGCGCGACGCCCATGTGCGAAAGACAGTCGGGCCGGTTCGACGTGAGATCAATCTCAAGCACGAAGTCTTCGCACGCCTCTTCGACGCCGTCAACGGCGAGGCCGACCATCGTCAGACGCCGCGCCAACTCCTGCGGCGGCAGGCTCACATCCGTCAAATCGCGGAGCCAGTTGTAACTGATATTCATAAACAGGTGACAGGTGACGAGTGACAGGTGACAGGAAAGAACAAGCTTTTACTTGTCACCTGTCACCCGTCACCCGTCACGGCTTTTAAAACTGTTCCAGAAAGCGCACGTCGTTCTCGAAGAGGAGGCGTATGTCGTCAAGCTCGTACATGAGGCCGCACATGCGGTCTATGCCGAGGCCGAAGGCGAAGCCGGAGAACTCTTCGGGGTCAATCTCGACGGCGCGCAGAACGTTCGGGTGAACCATCCCCGACCCGCCCAGCTCTATCCAGCCCGAGCCTTTACACAGACGACAGCCCGAACCATTGCACTTGAAGCAGGAATAGTCGGCTTCCATGCTCGGCTCCGTGAACGGAAAGTACGACGGACGAAAGCGCGTGCGCGTGCCTTCGCCGAACATTCGGCGCACGAACTCCGACATCGTGCCTTTCAGGTGCGCCATCGTGATGCCGCGATCAACGAGTAGCCCTTCGAGCTGGAAGAACATAGGGTTGTGCGTAGCGTCCGGCGTGTCGCGGCGGAAGACTCGACCGGGCGCGATTACGCGAAGCGGCGGACGACGCTTCTGCATCGCGTGAATCTGCACGGTCGAAGTTTGAGAGCGAAGCGACAAACCGTCGGTCGTGTAGAACGTGTCCTGCGGGCTGCGCGCGGGGTGAAGCTCCGGTATGTTGAGCGCGGTGAAGTTGTAGAAGTCCGTCTCGACCTCCGGCCCGTCCTCCACGGCGTAGCCCATCGAGACGAAGATGTCCTCGATGCGCTGCCGAAGGATCGTGACCGGGTGCAAGTGCCCGCGACGCGGACGCCGACCGGGCAGCGTCACGTCAACTTGTTCCCGCTCTGTTCGTGCGACGGCGATCCGAAATATAAGTTCTAATTCAGCGACTTGCAGCGACTCACGAATCTCCTTATCAAGCTGCTGGAGAGCCTTCCCGAAGAGGGCGCGCTCCTCCACAGGCACACGCCCTATAAACTTCATTAACTGAGATAGCGCACTCTTCCTCGCAGTATAGTGCGTCCTCAGTTCCTTTAATTCGCGTGATAGCCCCTCCGCTTCCTCAAGCGTGAGACCTTCCGATCCCCCACGCACGCGCAAGTGAGCGAAGCGTTCAAACTCTCG
>DASQLL010000389.1:0-6439 GCA_035630035.1 Pyrinomonadaceae bacterium
CGAGCGCGCAGTCGCGCATCGCGTCGGACTCTTCGGCGAGCGCGGGCATGCCGCGCAAGCCCAGACGCAGAGACCACTCGCCTTCGTGCATCACGCCACCGGCGACGAGCGTCTTGTCCTCGCAGTGATCCATCACCGTCAGATCGAACCCGCGCGCGTACTCCAACGCGCGTCGCATCAATCCCGGCGAAGGCACGGGCCGCCCGTCGTCCGTCACGGCGATGATGCCCGCGCGCTTCATCTCGCCCATCTCGGAAAGCTCTTCGCCCTTCGACCCCTTCGTTATCGAGCCGACCGGAAAGACGTTCGCGAGTCCGACGATTCCCGACTGCTCGACGATGAAACTCGTAACAGCAGGGTTGTCGTTAACAGGGTCTGTGTTCGGCATCGCGCAGACGGAAGTGAAGCCGCCCGCGACCGCCGCAGCCGCGCCCGACGCGATTGTCTCTTTATACTCCTGCCCCGGCTCGCGCAGGTGCGTGTGCAGGTCAATGAAGCCGGGCGCGACGATGAGGCCCGTCGCGTCGAAAACTTGCGCGCCTTCTGGCACGCCCTCACCGCTCTTGAGCAGAGCGGCGACGCGCCCGTCCTCGATGAAAACGTCCCTGCCGCCGTTTATCCCCTGCGTCGGGTCAATGACGTATCCGTTTGCGATGAGCAGTCTCATGTTTATGAATTGGAGCTATCCGAGCCTCCGGCTGTGACGGCGGCGCGCAGAGGCGCGGTCGCCTTTTCAGCCGTGGACTGCGTTTCGACTTTTTTCGTTTCGGACTTCGCCTGCGTCGTCGGCTCGTATCCCTGCGGCATCGTGCCCAAGCCGCCGCCGAGCAGGTAGAGGACGGCCATGCGGACGGCTAGGCCGTTCGCGACCTGATCGAGTATGAGTGAGCTTGCGCCGTCGGCCACGTCCGAAGCGATCTCGATGCCGCGGTTCATAGGGCCGGGGTGCATGACGATGGCGTCGGATTTGGCGAGCGCGAGCCGCTTGCGTGTGAGTCCGTAGTGGACGGCGTACTCGCGCAGCGAAGGCAGGAACGCATTGTCCTGCCGCTCGCGCTGGATACGCAAGACCATCACAACGTCCGCGCCTTCAATCGCGTCCTCGATTCTTCGCTCGACGCGCAGCTCGCTTCCCTCTACGAGCGACGCAAGTTCCGGCGGCGCGAGCGTGCCCGGCCCCGCGAGCGAAACCTGCGCGCCAAGCGTCGTCAGAAGGTGCGCGTTCGAGCGCGCGACGCGCGAGTGGAGTATGTCGCCGAGGATTGCTACGCGCAGATTCTTAAAGTCGCCTTTGCGTTGACGAATCGTGAGCGCGTCGAGAAGCGCCTGAGTAGGATGCTCGTGCGAGCCGTCGCCCGCGTTGACGACCGAGGCGCGGCAGACGCGCGCGAGCTGGTGCGGCGCTCCCGCCGAAGGGTGTCGTATGACTATCAGGTCGGGCGACATCGCTTCGAGGTTGCGCGCCGTGTCTAAAAGCGTCTCGCCCTTCGACACGCTCGAAGACGATGAGCTGATGTTGATAACGTCCGCCGACAGGCGTTTGCCCGCTATCTCGAACGATGTGCGCGTTCGCGTCGAAGGCTCGAAGAAGAGGTTGATGATGGTGCGACCGCGGAGCGTCGGGACTTTCTTTATTTCGCGCTCCGAGACTTCGCGGAACGTCTCCGCGGTGTCGAGGATATACGTGATCTCGCCGGCACTCAGGCCCCGGATTCCGAGTAAGTTTCTCTGCTTCAGCACGGCTTTCATCCGTCAAATTCCCGCCCGCGTCTTCTTCGGATACGAAAAAGGCGGCCAACCGATGGCCGCCTCCGTTAACTATTCTCGTCATGGGGTCGCTCGACGATGGCGACCGCCTCTTCCCCGTCAATGTCGTCGAGCATGACCTTGATGATCTCGCTTTTTTTCGTCGGCACGAACTTGCCCACGAAGTCCGCCTGTATGGGCAGCTCGCGATGCTCCTTGCCTCGGTCAATGAGAACCGCGAGCTGCACGCGGCGCGGCCTGCCGAAGTCAATCAACTGGTCGAGCGCGGCGCGTATGGTTCGCCCCGTGTAAAGCACGTCGTCAATCAGGAGGACGTTGCGCCCGTCAACGTCCATCGGGAGGTCTGTGCGGTTGACGATTGGATTCGCGCCGACGGTCGAGAGGTCGTCGCGATAGAGCGTTATGTCAACGACGCCGACGGGCGGGCGCTCGCCTTCGAGGTCTGCGATCTTATCGGCCAGACGGTTCGCCAGAGGCACGCCGCGCCGCTGTATGCCGACCAGATAGAGGTGCCCCGCGCCGTGATTCTCCTCGACAATCTCGGACGCGAGACGCGCCAGCGCGCGGTTGATCCGCATGCCGTCCATGATGCGCGCTTTCTCTACGAATTCCATCGGCGCGGATACTAACACAGAGGCGTTGACGGATGAAAGGTTTCAAGCATGGGGTGTGCTTCCCCTGACGATTCCAATGCGTAACCTTCATGCCTCCGATTTTCCTCTTGCGTCCTTCGGGTAAAGTTGTCATTATTTGCCGCCGCGCGAAGTTGAGGTTGACCTTTCAAACCGTGCCGTCCCATCTGGCACGAATTATTAACCGCACGCACTACACACCAAAAGGAGATCACATGGCACGGCCAAAGTTGTTCATAGGCTCCTCGCAAAAGAACCTGAGGGTCGCGCAAATCCTCGCCGACAGTCTGGAAGAATGCGCCGAAGTAACAATCTGGAACGAGGGCGTCTTCGGTCTCGGTTACGGTTTCCTCGAAACGCTTGTGAGAAAGTTGGAAGATTATGACTTTGCGGCCTTCATCCTTGCCCCCGACGACATGACGACGAGCAAGGATGAGGCCAAGCCCGCGCCGCGCGATAACGTGCTTTTCGAGAGCGGCCTCTTCATGGGCGTGCTCGGTCGCGACCGCGTCTTTCTTGTCTACGACCAGACCGTAGGACTCAAGATACCCAGCGACCTTGCCGGCGTAACGCTCGCCACTTACGACGGCACGCGGATAGACGGTGATGACGCCGCGGCAGCCATTCGCAAGGCATCCCGCCAGATAAGCGACAGGATAAAGGCGTCGCGCTTTCCACACCTCGTGGGCGAGTGGATGTCCGAATACCCGCTGACGTTCGAGGAGGGAAGCCCGACGGTGAGCGAAGAGATGTCTGTCCGAACCAGCGGAGACTGCCTCTATCTCGTGACCAAGACCAGCTCCCACGACGACTTCTACACGGCGTGGGGCCGCATGGCCCTTGACAGGCAAATAATCGGTAAGTGGAAATCCTTCGAGGGCACGAATAACATGGAGGGGATTTTCATGCTCACCGTCAGCCCCGACGCAAATTACATGTACGGTTATTTCACGTCGCCGGACGAGATAGGCGGTATCGTCTACGCCTCGTGGCTGCTGGTGAAGATGACCGATTCGACCGAAGCCGAGATCAACGAGCGCATGGCGCGCGCGCGGAACAAGTTGAAAAAAATAACTATCGTCGGCCCGACGCCCCCTACGACATCGTGAAACTGAAATAGGTCAGTATCGCCTGCGATAGCGAGCGAGTCTGCGGAAAGGATGGAGGATGAAGGCGGAAGTGAAGACAGTATTTCCTTCATCCTTCATCCTTCCTACTTCATCCTTCATCCTTCAAACCACCCACCCGCTACCGCAGGCGGTGCTGACTGACCGCTTTCAAGTTTCACCCCTTCGTGACAGAAGCGATACTGTCACAATCCAGCCTCTCACCCAACGCGGCTCGCTCGACAATACCCCCGACGGATTGCAAAATCTGTCTGGAGCGAACATGCGGGAATCAATCAACAGCTATCTTAACGACTATCTCAAGCGCGGCGACGAGACAGCCTTCGCGCACCTGCGCGGGCTTCGTCTCGCGCGCTGGTCTTACGCGCGCGTCGCGCAGGCCGCTTACCGCTTCGCGCGAGAGCTTGAGACGCGCGGCATCACAAAGGGCGAGCGCGTGCTTCTGTGGGCGGCGAACAGCCCCGAATGGGTCGTCGCGTTTTTCGGCTGCGCTTTGCGCGGCGTAGTTCTCGTGCCGCTCGACGTTGAGAGCGCGCCCGATTTCGTCGCGCGCGTACAGCAACAGACAAAGGCGCGACTCCTGCTCGTCAGTTCCGAGACGAAACCGCACGGCGAGGCGTCGGGTATTCCGTTCGTCGAGCTTGAGAAGCTCGAAGAGGCTCTGTCGCATCACTCGTCCGACCCGTTCGAGCCGCGAGACATTTCCGAAGGCGACCTCGTCGAGATAATCTACACTTCGGGGACGACCGCGGAGCCGCGCGGCGTGTGCCTGACACATCGCAACCTGCTCGCCAACCTCGCGCCGCTCGAAGCGGAGGTTCAGAAGTATCTGCGCTGGGAGCGTTTCGTACACCCGATTCGATTCCTGAATCTTCTGCCGCTCAGCCACGTCTTCGGGCAGTTCATGGGCATCCTCGTCCCGCAGTTTCTAGGCGGCGAAGTTCATTTTCAGGACTCGCTCAACCCTTCCGAAATTATTTCGACGATCAAGAGTCGGCGCATCTCGGTCGTCGTCGCCGTCCCGCGCCTGCTCGACTCTCTGCGCGAGCACGTCGAGCGTCGCGAGGCCGCGCGCGGTCGCGCCGACTCTCTGCGACGCAGGCTCGCGGCAGCCGTCGGCGCGCATCCGCTCAAGCGTCTTTGGCTCTTCCGAAAAATTCACAGTTACTTCGGCTGGAAGTTCTGGGCCTTCGTCACGGGCGGCGCGACGCTCGACTCGGAGACGGAAGACTTCTGGCGGCGCGCGGGCTTCCCAGTCATTCAAGGGTACGGGATGACGGAGACGGCGTCGCTCATCACGGTCAATCATCCGTTCAAGTCGGGGCGCGGGTCGGTCGGGAAAACCCTGCCCGGACAGGAGGTGAAGCTCGGCGAGGGCGGAGAGATTCTCGTGCGCGGCGCGAACGTGTCGCCCGGCTACTGGAGCGAGGGCGCGGCTCGCACGCTCTCGAACGGCGGCGGCTGGCTGCACACGGGCGACCTCGGCGAGATGGACGACGCGGGCAACATCTATTTCAAAGGGCGCAAGAAGGACGTGATCGTTACCGCAGCGGGCCTGAACGTCTACCCCGAAGACATCGAAGCCGCGCTCAACCACCAGCCCGAAATACGGCAGAGCGCGGTCGTCTCGCTCGAAGGCCCGCGCGGGCCTGAGCCGCTCGCCGTCCTCGTCATGCGCGACGACAAAGCAGACCCCGCCCGCGCCGTCGAGCGCGCAAACGAATCTCTCGCGCGGCATCAGCACGTGCGACGCTGGCACGTTTGGCCCGAAGGCGACTTCCCGCGCACCGCAACGCAGAAGGTTCGCAAGCGCGAAATCCTCGAAAGAATAGACGGGGAGACGGGGAGACGAGGAGACGGGGAGATGGACTGCGCCCTCGCCCCGTCTCCCCGTCTCCTCGTCTCCCCGTCTTTTGAATTCTCTTCCATCCCACCACTCTCTCAACTGGACTCGCTCGGTCGCGTCGAACTATTAAGCGCGCTCGAAGACCGCTACCAGATAGAGATTGACGAAGCGAGCTTCACCGCTGCGACGACCGTAGGCGACATCGAGCAGCTCGTCCGCAAAGGCGGCGTCGAGTCCGATGTCGCCTCCGAATATCCTTACCCCGCTTGGACGCAGCGATTCCCCGTCACGTGGTTTCG
The DNA here is from genome assembly GCA_035630035.1 of Pyrinomonadaceae bacterium. GTDB lineage: Bacteria > Acidobacteriota > Blastocatellia > Pyrinomonadales > Pyrinomonadaceae > QHXN01. The sequence goes on from DASQLL010000389.1 coordinate 5,672, forward strand.
CGTCGCCTTCTACTACGCGGTCGTGCTGCCGATAACCTCCCTGCTCTGCTGGCTCGGCGTGCGCGGCAAAGAGCGGCTGAAAAATTTGGACGGCCCGGCGCTCTTCGTGTCGAACCACGTCACGTACTTCGACCACGCGCTCATACTCTCCGCGCTGCCCGGGCGATTTCGACGACGCTTCGCAATCGCGCAGGAGGGCGAGCGCCTGCGTTGGTGGCGTCGGCCTCCGACGGGGACGCCGTGGCACAGGCGCGCGCGCTGGCTCGCGCAGTATTTTCTCGTCGTCACAATCTTCAACACCTTCTCGCTGCCTCAGAAGAGCGGATTCCGGCGCAGCTTCGCCTTCGCGGGCGAGACGATAGACCGCGGCTTCAACGTTCTGGTCTTCCCCGAAGGCACGCGCACCGAGGACGGACGCATGAAGCCATTCAAGCAAGGCATCGGAGTCCTCGCCGCAAAGCTCGGCGTCCCAGTCGTGCCCCTTCGGATTGATGGGCTGGCCGAGCTGAAGATGTCTGGCCGTCGCGGCTTCTCCCTCCCCGGCACAGTCTCAATCGTCTTCGGCGAGCCGGTGAATTACGCTCGGGACGAAGACCCCGCGCGCATCGCGGCTGACTTGGAGAGGCGGGTTAGAGGATTGACGGGGAGACGGGGTGACGGGGTGACGGGGTGACATTCTCGCACGGCATCTGCTCTCTACATCATCACCTCTCCCCATCTCCCCGTCACCTCGTCTCCCCATCTCCCCGTCCGGTCTTTCTTTTGACA
>DASQLL010000390.1:0-14299 GCA_035630035.1 Pyrinomonadaceae bacterium
TTCGCCGAGCACGCGCGCCTGCGTCTCCCACGTCTGAAGCTCGCTCATGTCGAGGCGGATCATCCGCTCGTGCGAGCCGAAGAGGAACTCGGCGAGCGTCTTGGCGATCTCGGTCTTGCCCGTGCCCGTCGGCCCGACGAAGAGGAAGACGCCCTGCGGGCGCGTCGGGTCTGTCAGGCCCGCCTTTATCATCGCCACGCGCTCGACGAGACAATCAACGGCTTCGGGCTGGCCCAGAACGCGACGCTCGAAGAATGCGCGCAGCTCCGCAAGGTCAAGCCCCTCGCGCTCGTCGAGTATGCTGACGGGCAGCCCCGTAAGTTGCGAGAGCGTGACGAGCAGATCGTCGAGCGTTATCTCGCCCTCGCTTCTTTCTTCGGCGACGAGACGGCGATGCGTGGCGTCGAGCAGGAGCATGAGATTGCCGGGCGCGGCCTTGTCGCCGAGGTACTGCTTCGCAAGCTGCAAAGCTTCGCGCAGGTTCTGCTCCGTCACGCGCGGGAGCGTGTAGGAGGTGTCAACGCCTTCGTGCATCCCTTCCCACGCGTGCTTCGTGACTTCGCGACGGGCGACCCACCGTCGGCCAAGCTCAAGCGTCTCTTCGTCCGCGAGCGGCACGACGCGGCACGTCTGCATCGCCGTGCGGAGCTTGGGCCGAAGGCGCACAAGCTGTTCGTATGCGTTTGAAGGGACTTCGCCGACGACGCGCACCGCGCCGCTCTCGATAGAGGGGAGCAAGAGGTCGAGCACGCCGACGGGGCTATACTTGTGACGCCCCGCCCACATCGTCTCGTGAAAGTTCGGCACGACCCAAAGCACGCGCTTGCCTCCGATCTGCCGGACGATTGAGCGCACGCGCTCTTCGAGCTGCCCGATGTACTGCTGGCCCGCAAGCACCTCCGACGCGCCCGCCTCGAACACGATCCAGCGCTCGCCACGAAGTCGCTCGGCGAGCGCGCGCAGCGTTGCGGTCTTACCCGTGCCCGACTCGCCGACGAGCAGCACGGAGCGCGGCGGCTCGCGCTTCAAGGCTGACTCAAGCTCCGCGACGCGCGCGGCAACGGGGTCGAGCAGGAAGACCTCACCCCCCGTCTCGCCGCGACCGCCGCCCGATCCCCACACGCGCCCGAACGTCTTCAAAAACTCGACCGCCTCGCGCTCGCCATTCCAGCGCGCAAGCTCTTCGTCGAACCCGGCGGGCAGCGCGAAGCCAAGCTCTCTAATCGTGAGTTCGACATCCGACACCTGCTCCGCGTTGAGGCTCTGCGACTCGATCTCGCGTATGAGCTGTTCTGTCGTGAGGCTGTCGGACGCGGAGAGGCGGAGCGCGACGAATTCGCGGAGCATCTGCAAAGGCATGTAGTCGCGCCAAGAAGCGTTGATGCGCGCGAGCAGACGCGCGAGGACGTGCGAGCCGCCCGCGTGAGCGGCGAGCGCGCGCAGCGCAAAGAAGCGCGGCCAGTAGAAGTAGGCGTTGATGTCGCGGACGATTGAGTCTGTGACAGCATTGCTGTCGTCAACGCCTTCGCGGCGCGCGAGGGCTTCGAGCGACATACATGCGACGACAATGTCCGTGTCGGTCGAGCGCGCCAGAAGCGTGAAAGTCGAATTCTCGACGCCCTTCGAGACCTCGACGCCGCGGATGAAAGCGTCGCTGTCCAGAAACTCGCGCGGGTGCGTCGTCGCGTTGAAGAAATCTTCGATGCTGCGCGCGAGCGCGTAAGCGTCGCGCGCATCCACGGCCACGCCGCTCGACGCCTCGCCCGCTTCGACGGCGCTGCTCCCATCGCCCGCTCGCACTTCGTCACGCGCGGCCCCGTCGTAAAGCATCTCGTCCGAGCGGCTCGCAGACTCAAGCGCGCGCTCTGCCTCGGCCTCGCGCCTCTCTTCAGCTTCGGTCAACTCGGACAGGCGCGCTTCGTGCCGCTCGCTCCTGCGACTTTCCGAGTCCAGACGCTCGCGCAGCGCGGACAACTCGCGCAAAAATTTTTCGCGAAGCTCGACCAGAGCGCCCGCCAGCGACGCGCCCGCGCGCTCGGACTGTCGCGCGCGCCAAAGCGAGAAGCCCAGCGCGGCGACCGAGAGCAGAGTCAGGATTATCAGCCAGACGGTCAGCATCGGCTTTTAGGGTCGAAGTTAGGACGCACGCGAGAGAGCGTCTGCACGCGTCGAGACGTTTATGAAGGCGATGTTGATGGTAACACAACGAGAGGTAGGCGTAAGAAGGGAGCGGCGATGTCGCTAAAGTCGAGCCGAAGTTTAACGCGGGCACAGGCCGTTGCGAGTTGCTCAAGCCGCCGAGGCGCGCACGGCCTCCTCGATTTCCGTCACGACGCGGTTGCCGGATTCGAGCGCGCCTTGCATCCAGGACGCCCAGAGCGAAGTGTGCTCGCCCGCGAAGTGTATGCGCCCTTCGGGCCGCATGATGAACAGGAGCTGCGGCACCGACGGGTGCGTCCAAGCGCAGCCCGCCCACTCATCCTCGCCCCAGCACTTCGTCACGCCGCGCTCGAAGCTCACACGCGCGCTCGTGAAGTGGTGGCTCATCGTCCGTCGCTTGGGCCTTAGGGTCGGCTCGTGTGCATCGCCACGGCCTTCCAAGTGCCGCCCTGATTGACGAAGGTCAGCGTGTAGAAGGCGTCGAAGGGCGCGGCGTCGCCTGTGCCGGGGGTGGCGGGGATCGAGTTGCGCTGACGCGGCGAGACTCCGCGGACGACTCCCGCGTCGCCGTACACCGAGACGACGACGTTCCGTGTCTCAAGCTTTGAATACTTCAACTGTCCCGAACCTATCTGTTCGAGCAACTGCCGCCGCGCCGTCTGCTCCCCCGTGCGCTGCGTCCAGACGAAGCTTTCGTCCGTCAACGATTCCAGCTTCTTAACGTCGGAGGCGAGCATGGCCTGATGGAAAGCGGCCTCGATTGCCGCGACCTCTTTCTTTGCGTCCTCCGCCGACCGCGGCAGCTTCGTGGCCGTCCAGTTCACGACCTGCCACTTGCCGCCGCGCTTGAGGAAGGTGCCCGTGTTGAGGAAGCTCGCGACCTCGGTCGCCCCGCCTCGCTCGGTCGTGCCGACGAGGCGGAAGGCGACGACGGCGGTCTTGTCGTACTGTTGGATGCGAACGTCCTCAGCCGCGTAAACGGTCTTCGGGTCGCCGGGCTTCGGGGCCGGGGCCGAGCGCACGTCGCGCATGATGTCGGCCTTGCCGACGCGCCTTCCGGAAGAGCCTGTGTAGATCAAGTCCTCGGCCCAGAAGCGTTCGTGCATCGCCGCGTCGTTGCGCGAAGCCCCGACCAGAAACTCATTCAACAGCTTGCTCAACTCGGCGGCGTCCGGCGCAGCGGTCTGCGCGTGCAGTCCGAGCGTCAACGTTAACGACAGCAAAGCAGATGAAAGAACTCGTCTCATATCTCCCTCTCAGTTATGCTCGGCACGGAAAGCGTAACCCTTGCTTTACTCTTCCGACGCCAAAAGTTCCGACACCGTCTTGAAACTGTAACCTTGCACCCTCAACCCTTCCACGATCTTCTTCACCGCCTTCAACGACTCGCTCCGGTTAGGGTACATCACGTGCAAAATGATAATTGAGCCGGGCCGCGTCCGCGACAGGACATATTCGGTAATCTTATCGGAGTCCGCCGCGACCTCCGGGTACGAATCCGGCTCGACATCCCACGTAATGCTCTTCCTGCCCGTCTTGGACAAATAGTATGGAAGCGCGAAGAGCTTCTTACCGTAAGGCGGGCGGAAATATATCTCCCCTTGATAGCCTGCGTCTCTGATTAACTTATCCGTCCTCTCGATCTCCTGCCGAACGAATGAAGGCGTGACCAGTACCATCCGCTCGTGAGAGTACGTGTGATTACCCAACTCGTGACCCGCGGCCACGATCCTCTGTCCCTCGGCCATGTTCTTCTCTAACTCGGCCCCTGTGACAAAGAACGTGGCGCGGACGTGTTCCTCAGCGAGAGCGGAAAGGATTTGGCCGGTGGCATCCGGCGTAGGGCCGTCGTCGAAGGTGAGTGCGACTACCTTCTGCGAAGTGTTGACTCTGGGAACGAGCTGGCCGAAGAATTGAAACGTTCTGGAGCGACTGATTTGCCAGAGCACGACAAGGCCGACGATGAGAAAAGCTGCTGTCAACAACAAATGAAGCTTCTTCATAACGCAACACTTTCCCGTCAGGTCGGCGCAGCGCCCGACTACTGTATGAGCGGAACAGCTTCCGCATAATACGGCAATCCCGGTGTTGTGCCGAAACGCCCTTCGGCATAACACCCTTACAGACGCAACGGGCATAGCTTCTTTCGGGAGAGTTGTGAGAAGAGGAAAGCTGAAGGTATTCACCGGCAATGTCGGTGGGACTATTGCGATTTGCAGTCGAGTGCGATCACCCCACCACCGTTTAGAGGCGGGCAATGCCCGCCGTCTCAGCTTGAACCGGCGGGCATTGCCCGCCTCTAAACGGTCGCATGCAATTGCATACTGGTATAGGTGAAAAAGTTCGCCGCAAAAAAAGAAGTTGCGCTGCCGCTCCGAAGAGTAACAGCGCAACCCCGATTCCCGTTGAGTCGCCGAAGCGGCTCAGGGGATGGCAACTGTGCATGTACACGCGACAGTCGCCTTATTTATATCCCGGAGCGTGTGCCAGCGGCGGCTACCTCCGGTCGGTGCGTGCCTGCTTTTCAGCAAGCCTCTCGCAGCCCCGAAGGGCGCGGCACCTATTGGTTTTTGTTCTGGTGGCTTTACCTCCACCTCCAGTCTACGTTCTGGACAACGAGGCCCGACCGAAGTCGAGCGGCGTCGCTACCCGGAGGCTGATCAAGTCCTCGCGAGCGCCGTCGCGTTTTTATCCGCGCGGCCCGAAAGAGGTCTGCCGACCATCTTTCTGCGCCAAGCCTTTCGGCTTCAGCGTGAGGCGTCATGGCAGTAGAACTAACCGCTTGCTACTGTCCTCGAACGGCGTGTCACCACATCCGCTCGCCGATCCTCTCGCTGGTCACGATCCCCTTGAGAACCGCGACGGGAGGCGGACTATAAGCAGATGCCCCGAACGTGTCAAGAGGTTTTTTGAAATATTTTTTAAAGCGATTTTCATTGAGTTTTTCGCCCTTTAGCCCCATGCGAAAACTTAATCCACAGGCGATTTCCACAGGTGGAAAATTCATGCCCGATTCGTGTGCAAAACGCGCGCGAAAAAAAGGTGCGCTCCCTCGAATTTTTTTTCGCGCGCACTTGAAAGCGACGCTGTTCCGACTCTCGACGCCCGCCGCCGGCGTTGAAGTGGCGCGTGCTTTCGGACTTTTGCGCCGCGCTCGTTTATAATCATCAGACGCACTCTTCAAAAGTATTTTATAAGGAGTCAGCATGACGACCTCGGAAGAAAAGATTACAAAGCGCCCCGACCCCATACGCTTCGACGGGCGCGTGCTGTTTTTGACGGAAGACACGTCGCTCATACGCCGTCAGCTCGAAGCGGGCGAGGACTTGGAGCATGACGACGCGCGCCCTCTGATGAACAACATCTCGACCGACGAGATAACGCCCGGCTGGGTCTGCTTCTACTACGACGAGACGCTGGGCGAGTACGTCTACGTCGGCATGCGCGAGGGCGCGGTCAAGAAGGACGAGGTGAAGAACGGAAACTTTGCTGTCGTCGTCTCCGGTCTCTCGAAGGGCTGCGGCTCGTCGCGCGAGACCGCGCCGTTCGCGGAAAGGGCGGCGGGGCTTGAGCTTGTCATCGCGAAGACGATTGAGAAGATTTACGGACAGAACTGCCAGAACATCGGTCTGCTCACCTCGACCGACTTCGGCCTGATTGAGCGCGTCCGCCGCGGCGAAGAGATTCCGCTCGCGGAGTTCACGCGCGGACTCGATCCGATCTCAAGGCAGATAGTCGAGTACGGCGGCCTCTTCAACTACAACAAGGCGCGGCTCGCGGGTGAGGTGACGCCGCCCGCGCTGGAGACGAAGCGGCGGCCTATGAACATCGTCGAGAAGATCATCGCGCGCCACGCCTTCGTCCGCGCAGGGTGTGTCGGAGTCGAAGCCGTAAAGCCCGGCGACGCGCTCTTCGCCGTGGCCGACGTTCGCTTCTCGCACGAGTACGTGACGCCTATGGCCGAGAGCCTGTTCAAGCACGCGCTTGGGCGTGATGCGCGCGTCACTCAACCCGAATCGGTTTACGCCTTCCGCGACCATCTGACTTTCTTGGGCCGCGTGATGCCGGAAGAGAAACGCAAGATGGGTCTGCTCGACCGCGCGAACGGCTTGGCGACGACGCAGGAGAGCTTCACGGACGAGCAAGGGATAAGGCTCTACGGCGGCACAGAAGAGCGCGGCTCCGAGGCCATCTGTCACAACGCCGTCGTCGAAGACATCGCGCTTCCGGGCCAGCTCGTCATCGGCACAGACTCGCACACGTGCATGGCGGGCGTGCTTGGCTGCTTCGCCTTCGGCGTCGGCTCGACCGACATGGCGAACGCTTGGTACACGAAGGACATTCGCGTCAAAGTTCCCGAAGTCGTCCGCTTCGTACTTCGTGGAGAGAAGCGCGCGGACGTGTCGGCGAAGGACGTGATGCTCGTCATACTCGCGACCGACTACATGAAGCAGGGCAAAGGCATCGGGCAGGTCTTGGAGTTCGCGGGCGACGGATTGAAAACTTGGCCGATTGACGAGCGCGCGACGCTCACGAACATGGCCGTCGAGGCCGGAGGCTTCACGGGGATAATCGAGCCGGACGAAGTCACGCTCGAATACTTGAAGCGCATGCGCGGACTAGGCGAAGAGGAGATTCGCAAAGGCTTTCTGAGAAGCGACGAAGATGCGGAGTACGCCGCGCGTTTCGAGATTGACCTCGCGGAGATTCGACCGATGGTCGCGACGCCCGGCGACCCGCGCAACGGCGTCCCCGTTGACGAGTTGACGGAGCCTGTCAAGATTGACATCGCATACGGCGGCTCCTGCACGGGCGGCAAGATGGCCGACATGGACATGTACGCGGCGGTGCTGCGGCGCGCGGTCGAGCAGGGGCGGCGCGTCGCGCCCGGCGTTCATCTATACCTGCAATTCGGCTCGCAGAAGATCAAGGAGTACGCGCGCTCGAAGGGTTACATAGAGCTTTTCGAGAAGGCCGGAGCGGAGATGATTGACCCTTCGTGCGGGGCGTGCATCAACGCCGGCCCCGGCGCGTCGCGCTCGCCCGATCAAGTCACCGTGAGCGCGCAGAACCGAAACTTCCCCGGCAGGAGCGGCCCCGGCAAGGTCTATCTCGCCTCTCCTTACGTCGTCGCGGCCTCGGCCATCGCGGGCCGAATTGTCGAGCCTGAAGAGTTTCTGAAGGAGCCTGAGCCGGAGTTGGCGGCGGTGTGAGACAGCGCGCGCGCTCTAAAATCACGGCCAACTGAAACTAGGACTAAGAACGAAAGGAAGAAAATGGGCGTCGTCTCTCCGGCAGACATGACACTCGGCGTCGTCGAGAGCAAATACGCGCGCCTTGAGCGCGAGCGCCGCTTTCTGCTGCGCGAACTGCCGCCCGGCCTCAGGCTCAAGGACGCGCACACGCAGATCACCGACAACTACATCACGGGCACGCGCCTGCGCCTGCGTAAGGTGCGCGTGCCCTCGACGAACGAGTGGACGCTCAAGCTCACGCAAAAGCACGCGCCCGCGCCTCCAGATTTTTCGCGCACGCTCATCACAAACATCTACCTCGACCACCTTGAGTACGAAACACTCTCCGTCTTCGAGGCGAACGAGATTCGCAAGAACCGTTACTACTTCGATCACGAAGGTCGCCGCTACTCGGTTGACGTTTTCCTCGGAGACCTTCGCGGCCTCATCCTCGCCGAGACTGATTTCGACACCGACGAAGAGATGGACGCCTTCCCCCTTCCGTCCTTCGCCGTCGCCGACGTATCGCGCGACCCACTGTTCACGGGCGGTCGCCTCGTCGGGCTGACCGCCGAAGACATACGCAGGGAGCTGAAAGGCAGAATGATGAATGCGGAATGATGAATGATGAATATGAAGGCAGGCGTGACTCTTAATTCATCATTCATCATTCCGCATTCATCATTTAGATCATGTCTGTAACCATCTACACAATCGGCCACGGTCGCCATGCTTGGGCGGAGTTTCTCGCGCTGCTCAAGGCATACGAGATTGAGATTGTCGCGGACGTTCGGAGCGCGGCGCGCTCGCGCTGGCCGCAGTTCAACGGGCGCGTGCTTGAGGAGAATTTAAAGAGGCAGGGCGTAGGCTACGAGTGGCTTCCCGAATGCGGCGGAAAGGTCATCGCGCCGACGGAGGATTTGGAGCGCGGACTTGAGCGCATCATGGAGCTTGCCGCCGATACGCGCGTCGCGCTGATGTGCTCGGAGTCGAAGCCTCTGACAAGTCACACGCAGCCGCGCGCAAATTGTCACCGCGTCGGATTGCTCGGCCCGCCGCTTCGCGCGCGCGGGGCGCAGCTCATACACATTCTGCCCGACGGCGACGCGCTCGAAGTTGACGAAGCGTCGCTCCCTTCAATCTGGTGAGCGCGCGAGCAGTCGCTCGGACACGAATGGAGGCAGCCCGCTTCGACAAAAGCGGGCTGCCTCTTTTTTTGCGCGGACGACGGGCGCGACTTGAAGTGTGCGACGGGATTGTTTATGAAATAGTCAGACACGCAGACCATCGCGAGACATTCCCCCGACAGAGTAAGTTCACGCGCGGCCTTTTCAAATGCCGGCGAAAAACTTTTTCGGGAGAATCGTATGGCTACGAAAGAGAAGGTCGAGGCCGAGAGGCTCAAGCAGCAGGACGAAGACGTTAAGCGCGCTCTCGATCAGACGGGCGGGAAGACGCTCAAGCCTACGGAGGCGCGCAAGGAGGAGGCGAAGAAGCCGCAGGCGCGGACGCGTCACAGGCTCTGGATCGGGACGTACCTGCTGCTGCTCGTCGCGCTCGGCGTCGTCTACTACGCGCTCCGCCTCAGGTTCTTCGACTTCGCGGCGGTCTACCGCCCGCCCGCGCAAAGAGCGGTCATCGGCGCGATGGCAATCGTCTTCGTGCTGGTCGTGGCGAAGGTCGTTGACGCGTACCTCATCACGCCGCTCGACGACACGGCGTCGCGTTTTAACCTGCACCGCGTCCTTCGGCTCGCGCTCTTTATCGTCATCGCCTTCATCGCACTCTCGGTTCTGTTCGCCAACTGGTACACAGCGGTCGTCTCTCTGGGCGTCATCTCGCTCGTCGTCGGCCTCGCGGTGCAGACGCCTTTCACGAGCCTTCTCGGTTGGGTCTATATCCTCGTGCGCGCGCCCTACCGCGTGGGCGACCGCATCAGGATAGGCGAGGCCACGGGCGACGTGATTGACGTGAGCTATCTGGACACGACGCTCTGGGAGTTCGGCGGCCAGTACATCTCGACCGATCACCCTTCCGGGCGCGTCATACGCTTTCCCAACTCGAACGTGTTGGAGCAGTCGGTCTACAACTACTCTTGGCCGCTCTTTCCATACATCTGGAACGAGATAACTTTTAGCGTCGCGTACAACAGCGACCTTGAATTTGTAGCGGAGACGATGACCACTGTGGCCGAAGAGGAGATAGGCGAGACGATGCGCGAGCGCGTGCGCGTCTACCGCGAGCTTCTGGCGCAGACGCCCGTCAACGAGCTTGAGGTGCGCGAGCGACCGAACGTCTACTTCCGCGTCAACCCGAACACTTGGATTGACGCGACCGTGCGCTACCTCGTCGTCCCGCGCGAGGCGGGCCGCGTCAAGACGCGCCTCATCAAAAAAATGTTGGAGCTACTCAACGCCGAACCCGACCGCGTTAAGTTCCCGAAGGACAACATGCGCTGAAGAGAAGAGGTCGGAGAGCGGAGGTCAGGGGTTAGTGAAAAGCAAGATGTCTTTCACTAACCTCTGACCTCCGCCCTCTTCTTTAGTAGCCGGGAGCGGTCGCGTTCTTATACTCGGAGGCGCGCGAGCGCGCGAAGTATGCGGCGAGGAGAAAGGCGACGAGCATGATTGCGGCGGCGGCCCAGAAGTTGGCGGCGACCGAATGGTCGCTCATGTTGTGCGGCTTGCCGTCGTTCCCCATGTTCGCGGTCGCGCTGTAGATGAGCGCGGCTGAGATGAGCGGGCCGACGGCGCGCGCAAGACTCGCGACCGATTGCGTCACGCCCAGCACGCCGCCCTGCTCGCCCGCGCCCACGCTCTTCGAGGCGAGGGCGCTGAGCGAAGGCGTCGCAAGCCCGTTGCCGACGGCGAACACAGCGCCTAAGGCCAGCAGCGCGAGCGTCCCCGTCTGCGGCCCCGTCAGCGGAATTAGAACCAAACTCGCGGCGAACAGAAGCGCGCCCGCAAGCACCAAAGGCATCTCGCCGAACATCTTCACGAGCCGCCCGATGAGTCCGCCTTGAACGATTGCGCCGACGACGCCGACGAAGGCGAAAATCCATCCCGTGTCGTGCGCGTCGAAGCCGAAGCGAAAGAGCGTGAACAGACCGAACGACGAGGTCATGATCGAGAAGGCCGTGACGAAGAGAAAGTATATGCCCAGCACGAAAGCTAGGCGCGACTGGCGCAGCGCCCGAAAGAGCTGCGACCAACGGCCAGTCGCCGCCGAAGTGCGCGCAGGGTGGTCGGGCGTCACGGTCTCCGGCAGAACGAAGTAGAGCAGCGTCGCGTTCGCGAGCGAGAGCGCGCCCGCGAAGATGAAGGGGACGCTGATGCCCGGAATGTGGAGTGAGCCTAAGTGGATGTCCCACTTGCTCAGCACCCCGCCGATGGCCGGGCCGAAGATGAAGCCCAGACCGAAGGCCGCGCCGATCAGTCCCATGCCCTTCGCGCGGTTCTCCTCGGTCGACACGTCGGCGATGTAAGCCTGCGCGGTCGAGATGTTGCCGCCCGTGATGCCGTCAATGATGCGGCCCGCAAACAGCATCCAGAGCGTCGTCGCAAAACCGAGGATGAAAAAGCCGAGGCTTGTGCCGAGCAGACTGAAGAACAGCACCGGACGCCGCCCGTACTTGTCCGACAGACGGCCCAAGACGGGCGTGAAGATGAGCTGCATCACCGAGTAGGACATGAACAGCAGCCCGACCATGTGCGGCCCTGCATTGAACTTCGTCCCCTCGACGTAGAACGGCAGCACCGGGATGACTATCCCGAAACCCACGAGGTCTATGAAGACCGTTATGAAGATGACCAGCAGCGGTGAGCGATTCATATCTTTGTAAGTGATAAGTGATGAGTGATAAGTGATAAGAAAGAACGAAAGCTTTTCTCATCACTTATCACTCATCACTCATCACTTGGTCTTGTACCCCCGGCGTGCGCGCGGCCCGGACAGCGTCTCGTCAATCGAGGCGCGACCGCCGCCCGTGATGAGGAGCGCGAGCGCCATTCCCAAGAGCGCGAACGTGAACTCTATGCCCGGCGTCGGCTGGTTCGACAGAAAGAAGCCGCCCGCCCAGTGGACGCCGAACATCGCCGTGAGCATGACGACCGAAATAAGGAAAGCGCCGACGCGCGTCAGAAGGCCGACGAACACAAGCGCGCCTCCCAGCAACTCCGCGAACGCAGCCGCGCCCATCCAGAGCCACGCGGGCTTCATCAACGAGGAGGGAGGGGGGAACTCCAACATCTTTTGAAGCCCCGGCCCTCCCCACACGCCGAAAACCTTCTGCGCGCCGTGCGCGATGAAGATAAGGCCCAGCGTCAGGCGCAGCGGCAGCGTCGCCCACGTCCGCCACGTCTCGATCAATCTTCTGAACATCGGTTTCCATATCTCCCGCGAACGAAATCGCAGACCCCGAAGAGCCGCCGCGCCATTGCAGCCGCACGAAAAGCCCGCGTCGCCCGACGACTACTATCAAGACGAATTAAGCGCAACGGCGACAGTTTTAGCACAAAAGATGAGTGAGCGGTAAGCAGTGAGCAGTTTTGAGTTTTCAGTTTTCAGTTTTCAGTGCGTTGAGTGACCGCCGCGCGCCGCAACCTCGAAGAAGCTGAAAACTGAAAACTGAAAACTCAAAACTGCCTCTGCTTTGCGGCGCGCGCGCGGCTGCGCTACACTCGCGGCGTTCTACAAATCCGAAATTAAAATCAAGCCGGCGAGGTTTATGGAGGACAGCGAGACTCGCACGCTCGTCGTCAAGCGCGTGCACGAAGAGGCCAGAAACATTCGCGCCTTCGACGTGATGCCGGAGGGCGCAGAGGACGCGCACGACCTCGTTTACACGCCCGGACAGGTCGCGGTGCTGCGAGTGGGCACGGACTTGCGCGCGTACTTCGCCATCGCGAGCGCGCCCGAAGACGACGAGCTTGAGCTGCTCGTCAAGCTCTCAAGCGACCCTGCGAGCAAGACGATCTACGCATTGAAGCCGGGCGACACCGTCGAGCTTGTAGAGATCGCCGGCCACGGCTTCGACCTCGAAGCCGAGCGCGGTCGCGACCTCGTCTTCGTCGCGATGGGCACGGGGGTCGCGCCCCTTCGCTCCGCCTTGCGCTCGGTGCTTCGACGCCCCGACGACTTCGGACAAATCGTCGTTCTCTACGGCGTCCGCACGCCCGAAGACTTCTGCTACCGCGACGAAACGGACACGTGGAAGGCCGCGGGCGTCGAGCTGCGACAGGTCATCTCGCGCCCCGACGGCTACGAGTGGGCCGGCTCAATCGGCTACGTCCAATCGCTGCTTGAGCACGTTCTGCCCAGCCTCTCCGACCCCGTGGCCCTCGTCTGCGGCTCGCGCGAGATGATCGAGCAGACGCGCGACCGCCTCCACGAGATGGGCTTCGCGCCCGAACGAATTCTCACCAACTACTAGAGCGCTGCGCAGTCAGAAACGCGACCGTCAGGGAGCGTGTCTCACATTATTTGTGAGACACGCTCCCTGACGGTCGCGTTTCTGACTGCGCGCCGAATCAGCTTGACTCTAAATCCACAGCAAAAAAATAGCTGATCCTCTTTCGGCTGCGTTCCCGCGTTAGCAGAGGGAACATGATTCCCGCGGATGAACTTGAAGGGCCGCGGGGATTCGGAGATTCAAACCGGAACGGCGGGGGAAATATGAGAACGAGAACTTTCACGAAGCCTAATCTACTGGCAACAATCCTTTCACTGACTCTTTTGAGCGGACAAGCCGCAGCGCAAAACGCGCAGGCCGTGCCGCAGAGCGCGCAGACTAACTCCACTGCTGCGTCCGCGACGGCGGCGGCCACCGAGGCGGGCGCGCGCTTTACAGCCACCGGCGAGGTCTTGCAGATTCGACTCGAAATCTACGCCGCGACGGGCGAGCTGGTCTACGATTCGGGCCAGCGCGCGGGCGGCATACTCGACTGGAAAGCGGCGGACGTGCAGCAGGGGATCGCGGACGGCTCGTACCTGTGCGTCGTGACGTTCAAGGATTTGCGCGGGCGTGCGAGCCGACGCCTCGCAACGCTCAACGTGCAGTCGGGCGGCGTCTCGCTCGCACGCGCTCGCTCGTCCGAGCTGAGCGCGGCTGAGGCGCAGAAGATCGAGGCGACCGACGCGGACGACTCGCTCACAATCTTGCGCGACGGCAAAGAGCGCGCCGTCACAATCGCGGCGCACGACGGCGAGAACGGACAGTTGACCAGCACGAAGGGCGCGCTCACGCTTCGCACCGGCGACACGCTCACCGGCCAAGACAAAGAGCATGTGCGCGTCACTCCCGACGGGCGCGTCGGAATCGGCACGGACAATCCCGAAGCAACGCTCGACGTGGCCGGCACGATCCGCGCGCAGGGCGGCATACGCTTCGGCGACGGGACTGTGTTGACCTCCGCCGCCATCGCGAGCAAGACGGCCACGGCGTCGTCTACATCGAGCGACGGCGGCACGGCCAACGCGACGGGCACGGGCAGCACTGGCCGGCTGACGAAGTGGGTTGACGGCCCGGGCGGCGCGCTCGGCGACTCGCTGCTCAGCGAGTCGGGCAACAATCTCGTCGTCAACGGCGCGAACCTACAGTTGACAGCCGCGGCGACGGCAGCGCGGGAGACCAACCTGTTGCACCTCGGCAACTCCAGTATGACGACTGGTTTCCTCGCGGGTGGCACCCCGTCCTACCAATCCTCTATCGGCCCCTACTTCGTTCTGCGCGGCAACACTTTCTCGACCATCGCAGGGCAGCGCGGTCTGCTTGTCTTCTCGGCGGGCAGCGTCGCCTCCCCGACCGGCAACGAGGGATCGGTCGCGTTCCAGACGGGCGCGGATCAGATCAGGATGATCGTCAAGCCGAACGGCAACGTGGGCGTGGGCGCGAACGCGCCGTCCGA
>DASQLL010000391.1:0-2216 GCA_035630035.1 Pyrinomonadaceae bacterium
GCCCCTCTGCACGAAATCATGCTTCCCCAACAGTCTTGCAAGTTGCATGCGAGAAAACGAAAACTTTCGATAAAGCGGTACGGCGGCGTACAAAAATGCATCTCTCGACTCAGCTCAAGCCTCGCGCAGGTCAGTTAACCACCGCAGGCACAGAGGGCACAGAGACGGCACAGAGAAATTCAACTCTCTGTGCCGTCTCTGTGCCCTCTGTGCCTGCGGTGGTTAATTACCCGTGCCGGTTAACGCGACTTGAAGTTCAAGCGCTCAAATCAATCAGCCAGCGATGCGGCACATAATCTTCGACCAAGAGCCGGTTGAGATTGAGCCAACGCTTCACGCCGTCCAGCACGTTCGAGTCGGACGTGACGGCGATGCGGTCGGAGCCGACGATTGCGCGGTCGGGGTTGAAATCGGTCTCCACATCCCACGGCCAGCCGCGCTCCGACGCGATCCGGCGTATGCGCTCGGCCAGCCTCCCGCTGTTCGAGACGGGCCGGTCGAGCAGCCAGAGGACGGAGGCGGGACGCAAAGTCTCGATGACCTCGCCCGCGAGTCTGACGGCGCGCTCCGTCTCTTCGACAGCACGGTACGAGCCGTGGACGCTCGAAAGATCACGCACGCAACCGTCGCGGCAAAGAATAAGCACGCCGCCGCCGAGCGCCGCCTCCGACGTGATGACGAGATTGAACCCGTCAACTATCAGCCCCGCGCCCTCGATGCTTTCCGCGTCCACATGGCTCGCGCGGCGACGCGCGCGGCTCTCGTCCGAGCAGGCCGCGCGCCCCACGGCGAGCCTCTGCCGCTCGCGCAAGGAGTGGCGGTCGCCGACTAACTTGAGCGCGGACTTCGGCTGATAGCCACGGCCCAGAAGCCACGACAGCTCAGCCGTCGCGACGCGCAAAGACGTGAGCGCGTCGTCCGCGAACAGACGCGCGTCCTCCGGGTGTGCGCCCCTGTGCTGTCGCCTGTCAGGACTCAACGCGCTTTTTTCCCCGCACGCTTTTTCGTCGAGGACTTCTTCGCGGGCGCACGCGGCCTCTTCGCTTCTCCGATCACCTCGGCCTCGTGGCCCGCGACGGCGAACTGGTCGTCGAGTTTCTGCAAGAGCCACATCGGCTTGTCGCCTTGCTTGCGCCCCTTCATCCTGAAGAGACGCCAGCCGCCGCGCAGACGCTCGCCTTCGAGTCGGAAGCGGAGCGAGCCGTCGCGCCAAGCCGCCGAAGCGTCGCCGTCAATATCGAACGTACCGATGTCCCAACGATAGACCGGCCCCGCGCCGTAAGTGCCTTCGGGCAGCACGCCCTTGAAGGTCAGGTACGAGAGCGCGTGGTCGGGCACTTGAATCGCGAGACGCTTCACGGACGCGTCGAGCGAAGGCCCTTTCGGCACGGCCCAGCTCTTGAGCGTGCCGCCGATCTCCAGACGGAAATCCCAGTGGAGGTGGCTCGCGTGATGCTCCTGCACGACGAACTTCCGTTTGCTGCTCATCTGCGTCTCTCCGAATTACAACGCGCGACGCGCGTGGAATATCTCTTCGGCCAGACGGTCGGCGGCGAGGTATGTCGGTATCGCCTCGGTCTTCGCGATGTCGAAAACGCGGAGCAGCGTGTCGTAAATCTCTTCGACCTTGCGGCGTGCGTCCGAAGGTTGCCAGCCGAGCAGCTCGATGCAACCGTTGATGATGCCGCCCGCGTTCGCGACGTAGTCGGGCGCGTAGAGTATGCCGCGCGCTTCGAGCGCAACGCCGTGGCGCGCTTCCAGCAGTTGGTTGTTGGCCGCGCCCGCGACGACCTCGGCCTTGAGCAACGGTATTGTCTCGTCGTTCAGCACGCCGCCCAGAGCGCACGGCGCGTAGATGTCTGCCTCGACTGAGTAGATTTCTTCGGGCGCGACGCTTTCGGCATCACATTCTTCAACGACGCGACGCACGCGCTCGTCGTCCGTGTCGGAGACGACGAGACGCGCGCCCGCCGCGCGTAGCTCGCGCGCGAGGTGTCGGCCCACGTTGCCGAGTCCCTGAATCGCGACGCGCCTTCCCGCTAAATCGTCCGCGCCCCAGCGGACTCGCGCCGACGCCTGCATCGCGCGGAAGACTCCGTGCGCCGTCACGGGCGAGGGGTCGCCCGACCTGTCCAGAAGACCGGCGACGTGCTGCGTCTCGCGCCGCACAATCTCCATGTCGGCGGGACTCGTGCCTACGTCCTCGGCTGTGATGT
>DASQLL010000392.1:0-2239 GCA_035630035.1 Pyrinomonadaceae bacterium
TGCTCTCCTTCCGAGTCGGATTTTATAAGTGCGGAGCTTTGAAGCATAAGACTATCCGCTCAAGGCCGCTTTGGGCAAGCGTCGAGGGACTACATGCCGTGCCGTGCAAGACCCCGGCCCGGCATGTAGAATGTCGCCTCAATGCGCTCCACGCGCGAGCACGCGCACGCGCGCCGCGGAGTCTGACCGTCAAGTGTCCCGACGAACAGAGGAGTTTCCAGGATGGAGAGTCTTGCCAGCCGGAGCTGCGTCCCCTGCCACGGCGGCGTGCCGCGCCTGACGGGCGATGAGATCGAGCCGCTGCTCAGGCAGCTCGTCGGCTGGGACGCCGTCGAGGAGCATCACCTCGCGAAGGCTTACAAGTTCTCGAACTTCGCCGACGCGCTTGCGTTCGTCAATCGCGTCGGCCAGATTGCGGAATCGGAAGGGCATCACCCGGACATCACGTTCGGCTGGGGATACGCGCGCGTCAAAATCTACACGCACGCCATCGGCGGCCTGAGCGAGAGCGACTTTATACTCGCGGCGAAGATTGATCGAGCAGTGACAGGTGACGGGTGACAGGTGACAAGATAAAACCTGTCTTTTCTTGTCACCTGTCACCCGTCACCCGTCACGGATTTAAAAGATGGAAGTCGAAAACAGTTTCCGTGTCGAAGAGGTAGAGGCGCGCGGCGCGGTGTGCGTCGAGTGTCTGGCGGCGGTCGCGTTGGGCGAGTCTGCGCGCGACCGTTGCGGGGCGACGTTGTGCCCGGCGTGCGCGGCGGAGTTCTACGAGGCGTGCGCGGCGTGCGGAGGACTAGTGCCGCGCGACGAGGCGTTGGCGCGCACGCAGGACGGCGCGCTCTGCTGCGTCGAGTGCTTCGGAAGAGGGGCGGCGGGGGAGGCCGGAGAGGTCGCGTCGCTCACGGACGAAGAGGTCGCCGCGCTCGTTGCGGAGTACGTCGCGCTGCACGAAGAGATCAAGCGGCTGGACTCGCGCGCGGGCGAGATAAAGGAACAGCTCAAGCTCGCGGCGCGCTCGCGCCCGCGCATCTCGAACGCGGTCGTGCTGCGCGCGGGCGAAGGCGCGGGCGTGCGTTGCAGCTACGCCGTGAAGACCGCTTACGACGCCGAAAAGCTCTCCGCCGCCGAGCGTCTTCTCGGCGAAGAGTTCGCCGCCATCTTCGAGCGCAAGGTTACGTTCTCGGCGGTCAAAGGCGGCCTCGAAGAGTTCATGTCCTCGACCGACGAAGCGCGCGCCGCCGCACGCGAGGCCGTCCGCGCCGCCGAGCAACGCACCGAAGTCGCAACGCTCACTGTCGTCGCGCAGAAGGGCCGCTCCGCGGAAGGCAAAAGGCAAAAGGCAAAAGGCAAAGGGCAAAAGTAAAAATGCCGGATGGGCAGGGTGTCTTAACTTTTGATTTTTGCCTTTTGCCTTTTGCCTTTAATCTCCTCCTCGTATGCCTAACCGAACTCCCGAACCTCTATCGCCCTCGCAGCCCGAACGCGCTCTAACGGCGCTCAGGCTCGCGCAGTACGTCGCGCGCGGGCGTTGCGAGCGGCACCTTCGGTTCGCGCTCTTCCCTTCGGAGGCGCGCGCGCTGCTCGAACGCTACGGCCTTGAGTTCGAGCCGTTGTCGCCGCTGCTGTCGGGCGCGGGCCGCGAGTTCGAGCGCGAGATGATCGAGCAACTGGCGAAGCGCGCGACAGTAAGAGATTTGACGAACACAGGGCCGGAGGCCTTCGCGAGCGCGGTCGCGTCGCAAGCACAGGGGCGCGTGTGTTACTACCAGCCGACTTTGCGCGGACGCGTGGGCGGCTGGGATTGCGAGGGACGCGCAGACCTTGTCGAGGTCGTGCGCGAGGGTGACGCCGCGGAGGCGACCGTCGTTGATTTTAAGGCGAGCGCGCGCGAGACCGTCGGCTTCCGCCTTCAAGTCGCCTTCTACGCGCGGCTCGTCGAAGAGACCATCAGCGCGTCGGGCCTCGCGCTCGGCGGTGTTCGTGGCGCGGTCGCGTCGCGCGAAAGTAAATTGACGGCGGAAGGCGCGTGGGAGACTTTCGACCTCTCGCTCTACGCAGACGAGATCGAGCGGCTCGTTGCCGAGCCGGATTCGGACGTTGCGCGCGCCGTCGCCGTAGGAAAGGGCGGCGCGCGCTTTCACCTGCGCGCAGCGTGCGACGGCTGCCCCTACAACGCTCTCTGCTTCGCCGACGTGGCGGAGCGCGCAGACCTCTCGCTCGTGCCCTTGCTCAC
>DASQLL010000393.1:0-2909 GCA_035630035.1 Pyrinomonadaceae bacterium
ACGAAAGAGAGTTGCGCCGCGTGGAGCGGGTTCGCTGTTGCCTGTGGCGAAAGCGTTGTCATGCGCTAATCATATTCACGCGCGCGCCCGTTCGTCCATCGGCGAAGTTGAGAAAACGGCGATTCTGTGTTGAGATACTCCGTAAATTTCTTTTTACAAGAGTGCAAGGATTCTCCGCGCGCTTATTTGATACCATCTGCGTCCGCCGCCGATTGTTTGCCGAAGTCTCAACGCCGCCCGCCGGGGCGCGTGCGAAAAAACGGGTTCAGACGAACCGCCGTCGGGCGCGAGAAGCTGCCATCAACCACCACGAGGAGAATTTAATATGAAAACCAACAGACGACTTTTCCCCTGCGCCATCGCTTCGCTTCTTCTGGTCGCGTCTATGGCCGCGTCGGCGAGCGCGCAACTGCGTACGCCGCGTCCGAGCCAGAAGGCGAGCGCGATGCAGACCGTCGGCGTCACCGACATCACAGTCATCTACAGCCGCCCCGGCGTGAAGGGCCGAACCATCTGGGGCGATCCGCCCGCGGGCGCGGTCACGACCGCGGCTACGCTCGACGACGCGCGCGCGCGCGCAAAGGACGCGCCCATCGTCCCCTACGGCCACGTGTGGCGCACGGGCGCGAACGAGGCGACGCAGTTCATCGTCACCGACGACGTGCTTATAAACGGCCAGCCCTTGAAGGCCGGAACCTACAGCCTCCACTCGATTCCGGGCCGCGACGAATGGACGCTCATCTTCAACAGCGACGCGGGGCAGTGGGGCAGCTTCAGCTACGACGAGAAGAAGGACGTTCTGCGCGTCAAGACGAAGCCCGTTATGGTCGCCGACAGTCAGGAGTGGCTGACGTTCGGCATTGACCCCGCCGGCGAGAACGCCGCGCGCGTCAACCTGCGTTGGGAGAAGGTGAGCGTGCCTTTCACCGTCGAGGTCAAGGACGTGAAGGCTCTGACCGTCGAGAAGATGCGCGTCACGGTCGCCGCCGCCAAGCCCGACGACTGGCGCACGCCTTTGCAGGCCGCCAACTACGTCTTCCTAAACAACCTGAGCAACACGGACGAGGCGATGGGGTGGCTTGAGAAGTCCATCAAGACGAAGGAGACCTTTGGCAACACCTACACGAAGGCGCGCGTGCTGGCCGGGCAGGGAAAGAACGCCGAGGCCGTAGCCCTCGGCGAGAAGGCGCTCCAGATGGCGAAGGCCCCGAACTCCGGCGTTGACCCCACGACCATCGCCGACCTCGAAAAGCGCATGGCCGACTGGAAGTCGAAGATGTAACCGGAAGGCGAAAGCCAACAGTACCGCGAGCGGTAGCGAGCGGGTATTCAATGCAGAAACCCGACCGTCAGGGAGGGTGTCCATGCCAGCAGCATACGACACCCTCCCTGACGGTCGGGTTTCTGCATTGACCCGCTCGCTACCGCTCGCGGTACTGATTTAGAAACGGGTTTACGACGTTAGCGACGGTGACGACGACGAGCGCGCCGACGACGTTGTACCAGAGGAAGGCAATCTTGGTGAAGAGGAAACAATAAAGGACGGCCACCTCGCCGACCGCCGCGCCGACGAAGGCCGCCGTGCCTGAGACTCGTTTGAAATAAAACGCGAGCAGGAAGATGCCGAGGAGCGTGCCGTAGAAGAGTGAGCCGAGGCGGTTGACGGCCTCGACGAGCGAGCCGAGCTGTCCCGCGTACTGCGCGAACAGAACTGCGAACAGTCCCCAGAAGAGCGTCGCGAGCTTCAGAGAGATGAAGTAGTAGCGTTCGCTCGCGCCGCGCTTGAGCAGGCGGCGTTGCATGTCAACGACCGTCGTCGCGGCGAGCGCGCTCCACTCCGAAGCGGTCGAGGACATAGAGGCGAAGAAGACCGCCGCCAGCACGAGGCCGACCACGCCCGCAGGCAGGTAGTGCGTGACGAAATTGAGGAAGACGTAGTTCGTGTCGTTGGGTTTGGGGTCGAACTCTTTAATGATCTCGACCGCGCCCGCGCGCACGCCGCCGGCCTTCTCCTGCGCGGCCTGAAGCTCTCGCGCCGCTTGCGTCCGCGCCGCTTCATCGTCCGAGCGAAGGGCCGCGACGTAGCCGCGCACCGCACGCTGCTTCTCCTCGAAGGCCGACGCGTATTCCGATTCGAGCGCGCGGAACTCCTCGGCGTGCGCCCCGGTGCGCGCTCTTTCTGTCGCGACGGGATTGAAAAAAACGGGCGGCTGCGTGAACTGGTAGAAGGCGAAAACGGTCGCGCCCAAAAAGAGTATGAAGAACTGCATCGGCACTTTGACCATGCCGTTAAACAGTAGGCCCAGACGGCTCTGCGCGACCGACTCGCCCGTCAGATACCTCTGCACCTGCGATTGATCCGTGCCGAAATAAGCGAGCGCGAGGAAGCACCCGCCGATGAGTCCAGACCAGAAGTTGTACTGGTTCCCTATGTCGAACGAAAAATCAATCGCGTTCAGGCGACCGAGCTTTCCCGCGACGTGCGCGGCTTCGAGGAAAGACACGTCGGCAGGCAGAAGTCTCAGGATCGTTATGAAGGCGACGACCATGCCGCCCATGATGATGAGGAACTGTAGGAAGTTCGTGTTGTCCACGGCTCTCGCGCCGCCCAAGCTTGCGTAGAGCAAGACGGACGCGCCGATGAGAATAATCACGATGCGTATGTCCCACCCCATGATGACCGAAAGGATGAGCGACGGCGCGTAGAGCGAAACGCCCGTGGACAGCCCGCGCAGAGCGAGAAACAGAAGCGCGGCGAGCGTTCGCGTCTTAATGTCGAAGCGGCCTTCGAGGTATTCGTAGGCCGTGTAGACTTTCAGACGGTGGTATATGGGGACGGCTGTGACGGAGAGTATGACCATCGCGACGGGCAGCCCTAGGTAGACCTGCACGAAGCGCATGCCGTCCGT
>DASQLL010000394.1:0-6293 GCA_035630035.1 Pyrinomonadaceae bacterium
CATGCCGGTCTGCCCGCCCGCGACGTCAACGCTGAAAGACGACCCGGCGACTCCGGGGTGCGTCGTCGCGCCGACGGAGATGACGTGGATGCCCGCCGCGGGTGAGCCGGTCGTGCCCTCGCCGGGGCCTGAGTTGCCGGAGGCCGCGACGACCGTAGCGCCCGTCAACGCGGCGTTGCTGCAAGCGACCGCGGTCGGATTGTCCGGGCCGCCGCCGCCGCCCAAACTGAGATTGATGACGTGCGCGACGGGCTTCGACTGCATGGTGAGCGTGAAGGGCGAGACGGAGTCTTCGAGCGCCATCACGATGTCCGCGTACTCGCACCCGCCGACCGAAGGAAGACCGAGGCTGCCGGGAATAGACCTTATGTTGCTGCACACGGTGTAGGGCATCAGCTTCGCCTGCGGCGCGACGCCGTGCAGGTTTATGTCGTCGGCTGTGCCGGGCAGGCTGTCGCCGCCGGGGTGCTGCGCGAGATAGCCCGCGATGGTCGAGGCGACGTGCGTGCCGTGGCCGAAGCCGTCGTTGGCCGCAATGTCCGTGAGCGGAAGATAGTAGATGACCTTCTTGTTCAGGTTCGCGGCGGCGACCGAGGGCGCAACGCCCAAGCGCGGCGGCGTCGGGTCGCCGCCGAACATCGGGTGCGTCCAGTCAACGCCCGTGTCGAGCACGGCGACGTTGATGCCCTGACCCTCGAAGCCTTCGCGGTGGTCGTCGAACTGCGTAAGCTCCGCGACCTTGCCGTAAACCTTCGGCGCACCGATGTAGCCGACGCTGTTGTTGAGCGCGGTGTAGAGCATTCCGTTGCGGTGGACGCTCTTGACTTCGGGCATCGCCTTGAGCGCGGCGACGGCGGCGCTCGACGCCTGTAGCGCGAAGCCGTTGTAGACGAGCGTGTAGCGCAGAGGGACATTGGCTGCGAGACTGCCGTCGTAGTTCTTCACGCCGCGCGAGACGAGCGTCGCGCTGACGCCGCGCGAGGCGAGCGAGGCGAGAAACTTGTCCTGCTCGACGCTGAGCTGCTGGCGGTAAGTCTGAAGCTCCGAGTCGGGCACGCTGCGCCCTTGCTGGCGCGCGCGCGCGATGTAAGCGGCGGCAGGCTCTTGCTTAAGCTCGACAATGACGGTAGTGGATTCGCCTCCGTCCGCCCCGACGCGCCGGAGCGGCGAAGCGACGAGCAGCGCGGCCAGCACGAAAAGAAGGGCCAGCACGAGGCCGGCGGTAACGCGTTTTTTAATAACGGACATGACTCTTGATTCTCCTCATACAAATTACACGGAAGGCCCGAAGGGTCTTCACGCAGGAATTGTTCGCGAAGGGTCGGCAGAGTCACCCCCCATGGAACGGGATAGCGAGGCAGGTTTCAAACTAAGAAGTGCTAGGAAAGCCCCGTCAGGGGCGGGATGTTTGTAGCTCGTGCGATTCTCTTTCCGGCACAGCTCCGTAGGAGCGGAATGTCAGCAACATTCCGCTCCTACGGAGCTTGAGGATCATCAAGCCCACACGGGCTACAAACATCCCGCTCCTACGGAGCTATATTTTCAAATAGCTGCTTGAAGAGCCTTGCAGCTTCGTGGTCGGGAAATAATTTTCGCGGAGGAAAGGCTCACGCATCCTCCGGCCTTCGCGTCACTTCACGATGCCGACCTTGCCCGTGAGCGGGTTGACCGTGATGATGAGCGGCTTCGCCTGCACGGTCGGGAGCGTGACGCCGCCTACCGTCTGCTGCGTGCTAGTGCCACCCGTCGTCGAAGAGCCTCCCTCCGCGGAGTCGCCGCCCGAAGCGCCCGCGCCGCCCGACGGAGGCCCTTGCGCGAAGGCGGGGTCTGCGACGTGCGCGTAGACGAAGACCGTGAGCCTGAACAACTCCGACGCAGGGTTGCTGAACCTAAGCCGCTTGGCCGCGCTCGACTCGCTGGGCGCGAAGTCGAAGCCGAACGCGCCTGAGTAGTCGAAGATCGCGGGTGCGCCCGCCGTGCCGTCGCCGCCGTTGTCTGCGTTCGACACCTTCACGCGACCGCTGCTCGACTCGACCGATGTGACGACGAAGCGCAGCGTCGGGTAGAGCGTCGTCCCCGCGGAGGCGTTCCTGAGCGTCTGGTCGAACTGCGTGACGCCGCCCGCGAACGAGAACGTGTTGTCAACAATCGCCGCCTCGATGAGCGCGGTCGCGTCCTGCTCGACGCGACGGTCAACGCGCACGGTCGCCGTCGCGCTCGAAGGCCCTGCGATCATCCCGTGCTGAACCGGGAAGAGTCCCTTGACGCGATACAGGTACGTGCCGTTCGCGCGGTCGGATATGTCGAAGGCGGTCTGCGCGGCGTCAACGTCGGCGAGCGTCGCCCACGTCGCGCCGTTGTCGTCGGACTCCTCGACGCGCAGCTTCGAGGCTTGCGCGCCGGTCGAGGGCTTCGAGAACTGCAAGCGGTACGCGCCGTTGATGTCAACGGCTGGAGCGTCGGCGACCTCGTTGCCGCTGACGCCGCCGATGGCCGGAGCCGCCGCCGCGATGGTCGGCCTAGTGGCGCGGAAGTAAAAAGGCATGCGAAGGCGCTGGCCGCCGTCTGTGCGCGTCGCCGTCACGTACCACTGCACCTGCGTCGCGTCGGCTGCCGACTCGGCGTCCGCGACGAGGTTGACTCGGAAGCTGGCCGAGCCGTTTGCGGGCACCGTAACTTCGGAGACGGAGTTGCCGCCGTCGTCCGTTATCTCGACGCGGAAGCTTGAGCCGTCGAGGTTGCGGACGTTGCTCGGCGTGAGCATGTACGTGCCCGCGCCGCCGCCCTCGGACACGTCGTAGATGTTGACGGTCTGCGAATGCAGCGACGAGCCTATGACACCCGCGACCGGCACGGAGGCGAAGCTGTAGCTCGCGCTGAAGTCAGGGTTGCCGGGCGACGTGCCGACGAGCGGGCTGACGCCTATCTGAAAGGGCCGCGCCATCGGCGCTTCGCCCGTAGGCCCCGGAGCGCCCGTGCCCATCAGGGCTTTGGCGTTCGCCGCCGCCGTGGCGTCAATTAGTCCGCCGCCCTGCTCGTTGAGCGTGTTCGCGCCGTCGGCGAGGGGCGTGCCGTCCTCGCGGCGCAGGTTCGTCGCCGTGTTGACGAGCGAGGCGCGGATCATGGCCGGCGTCCAGAGGATGTTCTTCTGCTTGATGAGCGTGGCGACGCCCGCCGTTATCGGCGAGCTGAACGAAGTGCCCGAAGCGGAGAGGTAGCCCGTCGGGTCGAACATCGTGCCGCCGTTCGCCGCGACGCTGCCGACGCGGACGGTCGCCGCGAGTATGTTCACGCCCGGCGCGGTGATGTCGGGCTTGATCTGGCCGAAGCCGCCGACCGGCCCTTTCGAGCTGAAGTCGGCCATCGCGGGCTGGTAAGACCCCGGCTCGAAGCGTATGGGGAACTCCGACAGCGCGCCCTTCGCAGGTTCGCCCGCGTCGTTGTCGGCGGAGGAGAGAAGGTCGAGCAGGTAAGCTGCGTCCGACTCGGTGATTGACAAGACCGGGATGGTTGATTGCGCGACGGTGATCGTCGCAAGGTCGGGGCGTATGGCTAACACCGCCGCCGCGCCCTTGGCCGCGAACGAGTTCGCCGACGTGGCGAATGCGCCGGAGAGTCGCGCGACGGCGATGCGTCCCGCGACGGAATCCGGCACGTCCGCGGCTGTCGTTACCGTGCCGGCGAAGACGTAATACTGCGCGACGGGGCTGGTGATGTAAGGCGATCCGCCCGCCTGCTGGATATTGATGTCGGTGCGTTGCCCCGCGGCGGTCACCTTGTTGCTGCCGTCAACAAGTCCCATCTGCGCGACGTTGATTCCTGCCGGGTCAAGCACGTCTACGAGGTCGGGCGGTGCGCCGTTGTCGAAGGCGCGATCCATGATGATGTGCCGGACGAGCGAGCCGGGGTCGTTGTTCGCGCCGACGGTCAGGACGCGACGGCCCGCGCCGGGCGAGCCGATGGTCGCCTCGCCGTTCGGCGTCACCGCGCCTGCGCGACCGTCGTTGCCTGCGGACGCGACGACAGTGACGCCCGCGAGCGTTGCGTTGTCGCACGCGACCGCGGTCGGGTGGTCGGGGTTGTTGCCGCCGGGCGCGGCGGAGCCGAGCGAGAGGTTGATGACGTGCGGAACGGGCTTCGGATAGCCGCTGATTGTGCGCGGCTGCACGGCGTCCTCAATCGCCATGATGGTCGAAGGGTTCAAGCCCACGCCCGCGCCGCTCAGCGTCTTGTATGCCATGATGCGCGCGCGCGGCGCGATGCCGTGAATCTTCACGTCGCCGCCCGTGTAGGGCACGCCGTCCGCGCCGGAGGTCGGCGCAATCGCTTGATAGCCCGCGATGTCTGAGGCGACGTGCGTGCCGTGGCCGAAGTCGTCCGAGACCGCGCCCGCCGTCAGGTTCAGGTAGTAGATGACCTTCTGGTTGCGCGTCGCCATCGCGGGGCCGACGCCGAACTGCGGCGGGGTCGGGTCGCCGCCGAACATCGGGTGCGTCCAGTCAACGCCCGTGTCAATCACGGCGACGATCATGCCCTCGCCGTGGAGGCCGCCCGTGTCGCGCTCCTCGAACTGATCGAGCTTCGGCGGCGTGCCGTAGAGCTGCGAGGCGCGCGTGTAGCCGACGGCGCGGTCGAGCGTTGCGTAAACCTCCGTCGCCTCGTGGACGCCCTTGACGCCGTCGAGGCCGCGCAGGAGCGGGATGGCCGCCGCGGGCACTTCGAGCGTGACGCCGTTGTAGACGTAGTTGAAGCGAAACTCGATGTTGGCCGTCGCGTCGCCGTTCGGCGCGTTGACGCCGGAGACCGTGTAGATGATGCCCGCCGCGCGCGCGCGATTAAGAAGAGCGTCCTGCTCGGCTACGATCTGACGCCGGTATGCGTCCGGGTCGAAGCCGCGCCCCACGGACTCGGCGCGGAACTTGGCGACGACCACCGGCTCGCTCGAAAGCTCTACGATGACTGTCTTGACCGACGCGCCAGCGCTCCCGTAAGGCAGCGGCGCGAGCGCCAGCAGGATGGCGACGCCGAGCGCGAGAAACAGACTGCGAATCAAGAGACTGCGTTTCATCTTTAACCTCCTGTGGGCTGACGCCACCGCGCGCTTGGTTTCTCCGGCGCTGTCTGACGAGGACGTGGCTGAAAAAAACTCTGAACGATGAACGATGAACGATGAACTAAGAAAGGGTGCTAGGTTCCGGGTGTTAGGTGTTGGGTGTTTCGCCCATAACCTAGAACCCAAAACCCAAAACCCTTTCTCTGTTCTGCGCTCATCGTTTACTCTGTTGAATTATTCGCCGAACATCAGGCCGAGCAGTTTCACCATCGCGGGCGCGAACTCGGCGCGCTTGACCATGCGCGTAGGCTCGAAGCGCGGCCCCGGCACGATAACGAACTGCCCCGGCGCGACCTGCCGGAACTCGGCCTGAAACGCCGGGATCAATCCCTTGTCAATCGCGATCTGCACGTAGCCGCGTGAGGCGGACGGGATGTCGCCGTTATCTATCAGAGCCTCGCGCGCGCCGGTCTTGCCTATGGCCGTGACGGTCGTTCCCGCGAGCTGCTTGGCTTCCTTGTCGAGTCGCAGAGCGCGCACCATTGCGACGGCCTGCTCAAGCCGGTTGACCTGCGCCGCGCCGTCGAAGGTCGTGCCGGAAGTTCCCATCACGCCTTCCTTCCTGAGCGACTCGGCGAAGAGCGCTTCGGGCGTGCCCGCGGCGAGGTCTGTGAAGCTCGCGCGGTTCGGGATGTACTGCGGCACGCGCGCGCCGAGCATGAGCGCGCGCGCAAGCTCGCCGCGCGTCATCACTACGTCGGGGCGGAACAGCCCGCCGTCAGCCGACATGATGCGGTCGTAGACGAGCCGGTAGATGTTCTTCGCGAGAGTCGGTTCGAGCGCGGAGGCGTCGCCGGCTTCTGCGGGGTTGTATGTGTAGTAGTGGACGCTGATGGTGTAGGGCTGTTCGGTCGGCGAGCCGAGGCCGAAGGTCGCATCAATCTGCACGGTGTACTGGCCCGCTTCCGGCAGCTCAAGCTTGACGCCCTCGCGCGTGCCGAACAGGCCCGCGAGGTTGATGTCGTCCGAGGAGGCGACGGTCTGGCCGTTGCGCTGGACGCTCATGCCGAGGTCGTTCGCGACGGTGTTCGTGTTGTCAATGACGACCTCTTCCTCGCCCGCCGATCCGCCCCAGTCGAGCTGGACGAATGCGAAGCGCGCGTTCGACGGGACGTTGATCTCATGCGTGCGGCTGCCGTCGGAAGAGATAGTCCCCTTTACAGGGGTCGCGTCCTGACGC
>DASQLL010000395.1:0-2913 GCA_035630035.1 Pyrinomonadaceae bacterium
GTCTCGGCTGTATTTATCTCGACCGAGCCGTTGATGCCGCGCACCTCTACGCGCGCGCCCGCGTCGAGCCTAAAGCTCTGGCGCGTCTCTTCCCTGCTGCTCATCTCCGAGTTGTTCCTCGTTCTTGTCATCCAACGCCCCGCGAACGCCGCGGCGACGACGAGTATGACGACGACGAAAATGCGACCTTTCATTTTTAACCTTCCGGCGGCTGCCCGCACTTCTCTACGACATCGGGCCTGCCGCTGCTTTCTTTTGAATATTGAATTTCGATGCCCGCCCGCTTGGTCAGGAAGTCAAACGACGAGGCGCGCGTCGAAGTTCTCATTTTTCCGCGCCCGAGTCCGACGCGAGCGCGACTGCTATGCGAGCCGCGATGCGCGCATTCTCTTCGAGCAGCGCGACGTTCGCGCGCAAGGTCGCGCCCCCGCTCCTTCCAGCCATGTGCGCGAGCAGGAACGGCGTCAGCTCGCGCCCCGCGACGCCACCCCGCGCGGCCTCGGACAGAGCTTCGGACAGCGACTCTTCCATCAACCTTTCATCAACCTCAAACTCCGCCGGCACGGGCACGGCGACGACGACAGCCGCTTCGAGTCCGAGCGCGTCGCGCGCATGCGAAATCTCCGCCACCTCGCCGGGTGAGTCGGCGCGCACATCCACCGCAAGCCCGCTCCGCCTTGTGTAGAACGCGGGCAACTCGTCGCAGCCGTAGCCGACTAGTGTGATGCCGTGCGTCTCTAGCCACTCGCGCGTCGCCGCAAGGTCTAGCACAGACTTTGCGCCCGAACAGACGACCGTCAACGGCGTGCGCGCAAGCTCCGGCAAATCCGCCGACACGTCCGGCAACTCGCCTCGATGCACGCCGCCGATGCCGCCCGTCGCGAAGACTTTTATCCCTGCGCGACTCGCTATCCAGAGCGTTCCCGCGACGGTCGTCGCGCCGTCCCACCCGCGCGCCAACGCGACGGCCAGATCGCGACGGCTCAGCTTGTGCACGCCCTCGCTTTCGGCCAGATGGCGGAGCTGCGCGTCGTCCAATCCGACGCACAGCTCGCCTTCAAGCACGGCAACCGTCGCGGGCGTCGCGCCGCACTCGCGCACGATCTGCTCAAGCCGCCGCGCCGTCTCAAGATTCAGAGGACGCGGCAACCCGTGCGCGATGACCGTGGATTCGAGAGCGACGACCGCGCGGCGTTCGCGCACGGCGACCTCGACCTCTTCGTTCAGCTTTAGAAGATTTGTGTCAAGCATGACAGAATTAACAGGGATGGACAGGATAGACAGGATGAAAGAAAACAACAACCGTGCGGCGTCGCTGTGAAGCCGCCGTAGGCGGCGTAAGAGCAGTAGCCCACGGCGCGAGCCGTGGGAACAGGTGAAGATAAAACGAAAAAGCCCCGTAGGGGCGAAAGAAATTCGAGTTTGAGAATATCGCTGTCTCGAACTTCTTTCGCCCCTACGGGGCTTTTCAAATTTTTCACCCGCTTGATTCCCACGGCTCACGCCGTGGGCTACTGTTTTATCGCCCCTGACGGGGCTTCTCTTTTTGCCCCTCTTTCCCTCTTCAGCGAATGCGCGCGATGAAGGAGACGCTGCCGGCGTTGTTGGGCGCGGTCTGGACGAGGTTGCCTGTGAAGACCCAGCGGACGTGCGTGACGCTGCGGTCATAGCCGGCGGGTGCGCCGCCCGCCCCGCTCACGGGTGTGTATGTGTAGGTCGTTCCGCCGTCGTTCGAGTAAACCACCGAGACCGTCAACCCCGTCGTGCCGAGATTGGTCGTGACCGACCCGACCTTGAAGTCCGTGTCCGAAGGAATCTGGTCGGTGATGACGAAGCTCTGCGCGGGCGAGCCGCCGACGTTGGCGAAATCAATCTGGTAGGTAAGGTCTGTGCCGGGCTGTTGCGGCGCGGTCGTGCAGTCGGCGGGAGCCGGGCACGACTTGACGAGCGTCACGTCGGGAGGCGCGGCTGCGACGGTGACGTTGCCGCTGAACTCCGAGGTCGCGCCGGAGAGCGTCGCCGTCGAAGTCAGAACCGTTCCGACCGCGACGCCCGCGGGCACAGGGATCGTGAAGCTGAAAAGGTTCGTCGTGTCCGTGCCGACGTTCAGGCCGTTCAAGGGGCTTGTGTAAGTGCCCGTGCCCGCGTCTGTGTCGGCGGCAGAGCCTTCGGTGAGCGTCAGAAGGTATGTCTGCCCTTCGCCGAAGCCGGAGGGGTCGGGCGCGGCGACGAAAAGCTCTATGGCAGCGCCGGGGCGGGAGTAGCCTTGCAGCGTGATGTTGCCGCCGATGACGCGCGCCGAAGTCAGGACGGGGAAGTTGAGCAATCCGTTCCCGCCCGCGTCCGCGTCGCCGCTGTCGTTCGTGGTGACGAAAGGCGACGTGCCGGCCAACTGGCTGTTGGCGGCTGACAGAAGGTCAATGCCTATCTGTCCCGAAGGCCCGGCGGCGGACTTGTTCGTAATCGTGCCGTTGGCGAATATCGAGTTGCGCGTGATTACGCTCGCGGTCGCGCCGGACGTGACCATCACGCCCGCGCCGAAGTTGGCGTTGATAATGTTGAGCGAGACGGTGCTGCCCGCGCCGTAGACGCGCACGCCCGGCGTCACGGCGCTCGCGCCCGTGCCGATGCCGTTGCCCGTGACGGTGTTGTTCTCGATTGTGTTGCCGCCGCTCGACTGGAACGTGTCAATGCCCGCGCCCTCGTTGCCTACGAAGAGGTTGCCGCGCACGGTGCAGCCACCGCTGCCGTTCTCGATGTCAATGCCGTCGAGGCTCGGGTTGCCGATGCCGTTAAAGCGCACCTCGTTATTCTCGACGAGCCACGCGGTCGAGCCGCCGCCGAGCTGAAGCCCCTTGCCGGCGCTGAAGCCTACGAGGTTGTTGCGTATCGTGCCGCTTCCGCCGCCGCCCG